>NZ_VMMV01000104.1:0-11191 GCF_013277375.1 Streptococcus sp. 3613 | reverse complement strand
CTTCTTCTTATTTTGATACATTCAAGGCTGCCGCTGCTGCAACTAAGTCATTCTTAGCTTTCTCAACTTCTGCTTGACTTGCACCTGGCTTAGCTGCTACAGCTTTCGCTGCTTTAAGAGCTTCGTCGTAGGCAGTACGCTTAGCTTGGTCTGCATTCGTGTACTTGTCAGATTCTTTCGTGCCAGATTCTTTACCAAGCTCGACATTCAACTCATCTTTTTCAGGTTTGTTTGTTTCTTCAACTGAGGTTGTCGAATCACTAGGAATACTGGACATTTCCCCAGTATTTTCTTTAGATGTATCTGGTGATACATTCTCTGAATTCGTTGTTGATTCTTCTGCAGATTGAACTGGATTTTCTACTCCTTGATTTGAGGTTCCTTCTCCTGCGCCTTCTGTTGGATTTTCTGTAGTATTATCTGTAGGTTTTCCTGTAGCTTCTTCAAAATTACCTTCATTTGTTTCTACTTTATTTGTATCACCTTGATTAGATTCAGTTGGTACTGTTTGCCCATTCTCTTCTGTTATTGCATTACCAGAATTTTCAGGTTTTGTTGAAGTTTCGTCTTTTGACTCATCTTTTTCAGGTTTGTTTGTTTCTTCAACTGAGGTTGTCGAATCACTAGGAATACTGGACATTTCCCCTGAGTTTTCTCCTGGCTTAGGAGTTGCATCAGCTACAGTTCCAACTTGTCCATCCCTAAATTCTGGAACAGCCTCATACTGTCCGTTAATCACTTGTATTTTTGATGGATTCTCTATAAAATTCGGTGTAATCGTATAATCTACCTTTTGTTGATCTATTGGAGTGGCTACTGATTTCTCTTGATTACTTACCTTAGAATCAGAAGTCGTTTTTCCCTCTTTGATATATCCAATATATGTGTAACCTGAAATCTCTTTAGGAAGAGGTAATTTTTCTCCAGAGGTCAATTCATAGTCCGTATTGTAATTCAGTAAAAGATTATTTTCTAAAGCATGGGCTGATACTAGAATACCGTTTCCTATCCCTGCAACCAATACTAAATGCAATACCGTTTTATTCTTAACTTTTTTCTTGGAAACAGCAAAAACTAAAATCCCCAGAGCTGCTAAACTAGCACCAGCAACTAAGGCTTGCATCTCATTCTTGCTTCCAGTATTTGGCAATTCTCCCAGTTGATTTTGAGAATTTAACTTATAAACAAGATAATAAGTCTCATCATCATTCTCCACGTATGTCGGAATATCATATACAAGCTGCTTCTTTTCTTCTGATGATAGCTCTGACTCTGTCACATATTTGTAGTGAACACCTTTAGTCTCTTGAGCAGCCACAGATGAACTAGTTAATACAGACATAAAAAATAAACTCGAAATCGTTGCAGATACAAGTCCTACTGATAATTTTCTAAATGAAAAACGTTCTTGTTTTTCACCAAAATACTTTTCCATTATTCCTCCTTGAAATAAAATTTTAAAAATATGTAAGCCTAACTTTTTTATATTAGTGTACTATCTATAAAAAAGGGAACATACTTTAATTATACTCTTTATTTAGCAAAAAGTCTTAAAATTGAGTTGCGTTTTCATACTTTTTTTATATATAAAATACCAAGTAGTAGTTTTGCAATTCCCTATTATTTTTTGGATAAAATGTAACCTACCATGAAATTTCCACGGCAGGTGTTACTCATATCACTAATCGTTCTAAAAATGGTTTGAGGCAGTTGAGGAGAATTCCTTCTATCCAGCTTCCTTGTGCTGATGAGCGATGGTCTTCCTGCAGGCTTTTTTTTAGAAAATCTCGGACTTGTTCTGGTGCGATTTCAAATTCAAAGGCTTTCATTTTATAGAAAAAGTCGATGAGATGATCTGACAGGTATTCAGTTGAAAAGGGTACTTCACCACTTTTTCGATATTCTAATAAGAGCCTAGAAAATCGAGCTTTTTCTTCAGGAAGCTCACGAAAATAGGAATTGAGGAGCCAAGTCTGCTTCTGTTTTCTTTCAATTGGATCCTGACTGGCAATTCGTTGGTCTTTTTCCAGCTCTTTTTGGTATTGTTTGGCCTTGATAGCTCGTTCTGCTCTATTTTTACCAAAAAGAATTTTCTCCCACTTTCGTTCTTCTTGAGTCAGGGTCTCTGTAAAGCCAAAGTAATCTTGATAGGCACGCTCTGCTGGGCCCATAGCTAGAACCAGATTGTCTGCATATTGCTTGGCGATTTTATCCCTCTTTTTGCGCTCTTTCTCTGCTTGGATACGGAGTTCTTGTTCGTAATCAATTTTATCTTTTCCTAGTTTGACAAGGTAGAGTTGGTCATCTGGTTTTCCAAGTAAAAAGGGCTTGATACACTTTTCAAGGACTTCTTCCATCCGAGCTTTTTTCTTTGGCTCCGCCTTGGTCCAACTTCCTCCTTGAAAGACTTCTAGGAAAAGCTGGTAGTCTCTCTCAGGTGCAAATTGATTGCCACGATTGGGTTTGAAAACATCTTTTTCCCAGAGCCATTTTAAAAGTCGCTCGTCAAAGTCACTTTTATTGACCTTGATTTTCTCCTTTTTATGGGCTTTTCTGGTCAGATTTTCAACCTTTCTGAGCAGTTTTTCTTCCTCTTCCAGTTGCTGGTCAAGGGACAATCGATGAAAATGACGAACACAGTCGCTACCAATTGGAAAGAGGCGTTGACCTGTGACACCGTTAAAGAGTTCGTAGGCGTACTTGATGGCATTTCCACAGACACAATTGCTACGGCCAATACCGTTAAAAATCAAGGAAACTTCATTCCATTCCTTGGTAGCTTGTTCCCAAGTATCCGCTTTTGAAGCCTGTAAAACTGCATCATACAGGGATTTTCTAACTGGAAGTGTCATGAGGTCTCCTTTCTAATATTCAATGAAAATCAAAGAGCAAACTAGGAAGCTAGCCGCAGGCTGCTTAAAACACAGCTTTGAGGTTGTAGATAAGACTGACGAAGTCAGCTCAAAACACAGTTTTGAGGTTGCAGATGAAGCTGACGTGGTTTGAAGAGATTTTCGAAGAGTATAAATTATACTTTTACAACTTGAACCTCGTCTTTACCGAGTAAAATCAAGTATTTTTCAATATTTTCAATCGAATAGGCTCGTGATAAAGCCTCTTCGTATAGAGCTAACTGACCACGATAGCGGTCTACGAGTTGACTTGGTTCATCATAGCGGTCTGTCTTGTAGTCGAACAGAACGATTCTATCCTCATAAAGCAGATAGCCGTCCAAGATTCCACGGACAACAAAGTCTTCCTGACTCTTTTGGTCTCGTTTGAGCATGGAGAAAGGTTGCTCGCGATAAAGATGGTTGGTATTAGCGATAATTTCCTGACCGAGTGCTGTGTCAAAGAAAGCAAGAATTTTATCAAGATTGATCTTGTCTCTGACAGCTTGGCTAGTTTGAACTTGTTTGAGTGTTTCTGTTAGGCTAGCAAGCGTTGGTCTCTGGCTGAGATCCATTCTCTGCATGAGTTCGTGGGTAGCACTACCAATCTCAGCTCCTGTTATCTTTTCTTTGCTTGAAAAATCTGGTAAATCAAAACTAATTTTCTTGTCTACTGACTGGCCTTGACCTGCAATCTCGACACCTTCCATATCCATAACAGGTTCGTAGAATTTCTTGATTTGACTTGGAGTTTGAACACTAGGAAGTTCAATGGCTGCGCGGTGAAGAGTATTATAAATTTCCACTTCTTTCAGCATTTCAAGGGCTTCTTTGATGGTATCTGATTGACGATTGTCTGCTTGGGAGCTATCTTGGAGTGGACTCCTGGTTTCCAACTCTCCGATGGCTTCTCTAGTCAACTGATCTTCTCCAACAAAACGATAACTAAAGTTGAGATTGTCCTTAGTAAACACTTTACTGATAGCCCAAATCCAATCTTGGAAATTCTTGCCTTGAAGTCTAGTGTTGCTATTTAGTTTTCCATTTTTAGCTGCTGGGTATTGCTTGGCTTCCAGCTTTTCACGAGAACCCTTGCCGACAAGATAGAGTTTTTTCTCAGCCCTCGTCATGGCAACATAAAGGAGACGCATCTGCTCTGAATAGCTTGCTAGCTGTAATTCCTCTTCGTTCTGCCTATAGGTCAGGCTAGGAATGGAGAGTTTGATGGTTTTAGGATAGTGATCTTCCACTGCTCCAGTCTCCATTTTGGCAATATACTTGACACCTAGACCGTTTTTACGGCTGAGAATGACTTCTGACATAGAGTCTTGCTTGTTGAAATCTTGATCCATATTGAGAATAAAGACGTAAGGAAACTCTAGCCCTTTACTCTTGTGGATAGTCATGAGCTCCACTGCATCTTTTGGCGGTGCGACGGCCACGCTTGCAAGATCGTGCTGGGCTTCTAAAACTTGGTTAATCATACCAATAAAACGAGACAAGCCTTTGAAATTACTCTTTTCAAACTGGTCAGCTCGCAGAGCTAGGGCATAGAGATTGGCCTGTCTAGCAGGACCATTTGGCAAAGCTCCAACATAATCATAATAAAAACGGTCGTTGTAAATCCTCCAAATCAAGTCATAGAGAGAGTGGGTTTTGGCATACAGGCGCCAAGAAGCCAAGATATCCATGAATTGGTTTAGTTTCTCAGCTAGAGCTGAGTGAATCAAGACTTTTTGGCTACTTACCTGTTTTTGAGCATTGACCAGTTTCTCATAGAGATTTTCGTAGGCTTTATCCTCTGCTTTCTGAAGAGATAAACGTGCTAACTCGTCCTCATCAAAGCCAAACATAGGAGACTTCATAAGGGCAACCAAGGCATAGTCTTGAAGAGGATTGTGAATGACACGAAGGGTGTCTAGCATGACTTGCACTTCTAGAGATTGGAGATAATTGTTTTGCTCTCCATCAGTTTTGACAGGGATCCCATACTCAGACAGGGCGAGGAGAATCTGGTCATTACGACTGCGACTGGAGGTCAGAAGGGCAATTTCCTTAAAGGCAACACCTTGTTCCTGATGAAGTTTAAGGATTTCCTTGATAACTAAGCGCATTTCGCCTGTTAGTTTCGTTTCTGTTTGACTCTCTTCTTCCTCATTTGAGTCGTCCTTATCGTAGAGGAGCAATTCTGCTTTGTTTTCTGGATTAGGAGTCAGTTTGGTATTGGCAAAAACAAGCTGGTGCATGTTATCATAGTTGATTTCGCCGACCTCTTGGTCCATGAGACGTTCAAAGACATCATTGGTTGCTGACAGCACTTCTGAACTACTTCGGAAATTTTCCTTGAGGAGAATGAGCTTGCCTTCTTGGGGATTTTGCGCATAGCGTTGGAATTTCTCATTGAAAATCTGCGGATCTGCCTGACGGAAACGGTAGATAGATTGCTTGATATCCCCCACCATAAAGCGATTGTGGCCATTAGACAGCAATTCCAGCATTCGTTCTTGAATATGGTTGGTATCCTGATACTCATCGACCATGACTTCGTGGAAACGCTCCTGATAAGCTTCACGGACTTGCGGGAATTTCTCTAAAATCTCAATGGTGTAATGGCTGATATCAGCGAATTCAAAGGCATTTTCCTGACGTTTACGCTGACGATAAGCCTCCACAAAATCACCCATGAAGGCTTGGAAGGTTTTAGCTAGTTCCCATGTGTCTTGATGATAACGTTCTTGATAGTCGAGAATGGTTATCTGGTCTGACAGTTGTCCTAGTTTAGCAAAATGGGTCTTTCTCTCCTCGTTGTAGGCATCGGTCAGTGGCTTCAAATCAGCCTTACGACTGGCATTAGTCAGGGCCCGGCCGTTTTTCTCTTTCGAAATTGCGACAACACGCGCAAGTACTGCCTGATAAGCCTGACTATCGGACTCCTGATTTAGGGAGCCAATTTCATCCAGAATCAACTGAACATTTTCTAAATAGGCAGCTTTGGGAAACTCCTTGGCATCGTTATCCAGATGGTAACGGAAAAAGCTTTCCAAATTCCAAAGAGCTTGTTTGATTAGCTCAGTCAGTTTTTCTTTTTCACTGGTAAAATCAGCTTTTTCAAAACCTTTGAGGAAAGATTCACTCAGCCATTTTTTAGGATTACTGGTGGATTGGAGAAAGTCATAAATTTTATAGACTTGCTGGCGCAGCCCCCGTTCATCTTTTCCACGTCCAACAAAGTTTTTCAGCAAATGACTAAAGGTCTCTTTCTGCTTACCTTGGTAATGGGCTTCAAAGACCTCGTGGAAGACTTCGTTTTTTAGAAGGAGTTGCTCACTTTGGTTTTGTAAAATACGGAAATTAGGCGCAATATCAAGCAGATAGCCATGTTTACCAAGGAATTTTTGTGTAAAAGAGTCCATGGTTCCGATGGCTGCGTTGGGTAGGTCTGCCAACTGGCGACCCAAGTGTTGTTTGAGGTCAACGTCATCGCTTTCTTGGATTTGTTGGCTGATTTTTTTCTCCAAGCGTTCTTTGAGTTCAGTCGCAGCCTTGACGGTAAAGGTTGAGATAAAGAGTTGAGAAATTTCGACACCACGCGCCAATTGGTCCAGAATACGCTCGGCCATGACAAAAGTCTTACCAGAACCAGCCGACGCTGAGACAAGGATATTTTGACCAGAAGTGTAGATAGCTTCGATTTGCTCGGCAGTTTTCTTTTGTTCCTTGCTCGAATTTGCTTCTGCTTCTTGCAGTTTTTGAATTTCCTCCTCAGTTAAAAAGGGAATAGGCTTCATCGATTCAACTCCTCTCTTATTTTTTCAAACCAAGCTTGCTTGAGTTTTTCTCCGACCAGACGCTTGCCATCAGCTAGGTCCAACTTTTCTAGGAAACGGGCTTGGCCCAAGTGGTAATTGGCTTCAAATCCTGTAATAGCCTGATGTTGCTGAACATATGGTGCAATACTTCTGCCATTTTCAGTATAAGGGTTAATGGCGAACTGACCGTCTAAAATCTTCTCAGCTGCTTTCTTGTAAAGATGGGCATTATAGTCCAGTAGGAGCTGGAATTCCTCATCCGTCAGCTGATTGGCCTTGTTTTTATTGTAAAATTCGCCCAAATGACTGCTTTCTTTTTCTAAAAAGAGGCCTTGGTATTTCATTGACTTGCTGGCTTCTACTACTGCACCTGCCAGACTTTTAACGGCCATGAGAGATTGGACAGGCTCAGCCATTTCCAGGTACATAGCGCCGAAAAAGTTCTGCTCCCCTTCTCTTTTTAGGGTAGCTAAATAGGTTGGCAGTTGGGAATTAAGACCATTAAAGAAATGAGGAAATTGGAACTGGGTCAGACTAGACTTGTAGTCTACTACTCCAATCGCTCCATCAGCTTTCAATCGGTCAATGCGGTCAACCTTACCTCGTACAAAGACACTCCGTCCATTGTCCAATTGAATAAAGGCCTGCTCTTTTCCATCAAAATTCGCTTCCTCTTTGATGGTTTCGATGGCTGGATTGTGTCGGAGAATATGTCCAGTCGTGCGAGCTATATCAAGTAGAACTTCCTTGGTAAACTGGGCTTCCAAACTTTCCTGATAAATTGCTTCAAATTCGCGTTCTTGACTGGTTTCTTGGATAGCTTGTTCTAAACGTTTGTCAAAGGAATCTTCGTCAGGCAACTGCAAGGCGCGTTCAAAAATGCGGTGCAAGAAATTCCCGTGACTACGGGCATCAGGACGCAGGCGTAATTCTTCTTGTAAGCCTAAAACGTAGCGAAGAAAATAACTGTATTGGTTCCGGTAAAACTCCGTCAAACCAGAGGTAGAGAGGTAAAATTCCTTGTCAGCTGGATAGAGAGCCTGCAAGGTATCCTTGGTCAACTGCTTACTGCTTGGACTGGTTGGGAGGGCTGGATTTTCCAGACCTTGCTGGTCTAGTTTTTTACTCATGACACGCGCCAGAACCTTAATAAATGTCAAATCTTGCTCCCTATCTCTCGTCTCGCCCTGCTGGTGATAAGCAACTAGACTAGACAAAAGACTGTGATATGACCCCATATCTTCCTTAGACAGCCTTTTGTGATTCATCCTCTTCTCTTTTCGACTAAATCCAAAATGGACCAGTTCTTGAAGATAGGCTGCCTCCTTACTTTCACTTTCATTAAAAAGGCTTGGAGCTGACAAGACCAACTGCTTACGAGCAGAATTGACCAAGGAAAGCATAGTGTAGCGATTTTTCTTGAGATTTTCACTGCTGGCAATCAGCAATTGTGCCCCTTCCTCTGTCGCTTGGTTTAGGTTTTGCCTTTCTTCATCTGTCAAAAGACTGGTATTTTGCGCGATTTTTGGTAAATTGTCCTGTGTTAGCCCAATGGCGTAGACAAAGTCAGCCGTTAAGGGCGCAATCAAATCGTAACTCTGCACCAGAACGGTGTCCACTGTCGCTGGAATGGTACGGTATTGAGATAGGTTCATTCCAGAATGGAGCAAGGCTAGGAAGTCCTCTAGACTAACCTGTGAACCAGCAAAAACGGTCGCAAATTGTTCTAAAACATGACAGAATGCCTTCCAAACCTCGGCTTGTCTTTCCTGTTCAAGAGCTTCCATAGTGGCTGTTAAGTCATGCAACTGCTTGGTCACCGCTCCCTCTTTTAGAAAAGAGTTCCACTTTTGCAAGAGATTTTCAGCCTTTTGTTTTCGGCTAGCAAAGAGGGTTTCAAGAGGTGTTAAAATACGCAGACGAAGAGTATTTAAACGCTCTAAATCAAATTTTCCATGGTGGGATTTGGTGAAGGCTTGCTGAAAGGCTGGCAAGCCATTGATACCAAGATAGCGGATATATTGCTCAAAAGCATCAATATCAGCCTGACTAAGGTCGGTATACAAACCTGTTCTAAGAAGGTTTATCAAATCCTCCTGACGAAAACGATAGCGTTTCAAAGCTAAAATAGACTCGACAAACTGTGTCAAGGGATGATGAGCCATGGATTCGCTTCTACCAAGATAAAAAGGAATCTGATACTGGTCAAAAATGGTTTTCAGCGATAACTGGTAAGAAGCTACATCCCCCAAGAGAATACGAAAATGCTTGTAGCTCAGGACTGAGTTCTCATGCAATTTCTGACGAATGCTACGGGCTACCAACTCCAACTCCTCCTTTTGTGTCAAGCAAGACCAGATTTGTAAGTTTTCACGGTCCTTCTGATCGACATCCAATGTTAATTCTGAAAAGTCATAAGAAGACTCCAGCAAACGAGAGGCTTTGTCAAAGCTATCCCTCTTCTCATGAGTCTGAGAACGGTCTTGAGCAGGAGTTTGGTATTTAGAGGCTAGATGATGGAGAAACTCCACACTGGCTTGGTAGAGATTGCCTTCAGCGAATGGACTGGTATAAGCTTTCTTACTAGCATAAACCCCAATAACAATCTCAACACCCTTGCCATGAAGTAAGTCCACAATCCGCTCTTCCTCAGCAGAAAAACGGGTAAATCCATCAATAACCAAGGCGATTTGAGTAAAATCACTACTAACTTTGTTATTCTCAATAGCCTCAATCAAATGGGACAACTGATTTCCTTGAGCCAACTGGCTTTGATTGAGATAGGCCGTTACCTTCTCAAAAATCAAGAGTAAGTCTGCTCGCTTGTCTTCATCCGTCAAACTCTCCAAGTCTAAAAAACTCATCTGAGCTTTGGTCATCTCGTGGTAAAATTCAATCAACTGCTGGATAAATTGAGGATCCTGCTTGATAGCTCCATAAACACGCAAGTCCTTGGGGTCAAGTTCTGCAAGGCATCTGTAAAAGACCATCCCAAGACCGATGTCATCTAGACTAGTCTTGGCAGGCAAGTCATTCAAGACTAGGTAACGAGCCATTTGAGCAAAGCGCGTGACGGTAATCGCAAAAGAAGCCTGCTGGGACAAGCATTCCAGCACGGCGCGTTCCTTTTCAAAAGAAAGAGAGTTGGGAGCGATGTAGAAGACTCGCTTGCCAGCAACAACTAGCTCCTCCGCCTCTCTGGTTAGAATTTCAGTCAAAGAAGTCCGAATATCAGTATAAAGTAATTTCATCTCTGCCTCGTTGGAATTTTTCATTACCCTATATTATACCATGATTAGTCTCGTAAATCTGTTAAAATATTTAGGCCATCCATTCTTTTCTTCATCATCTGCTAAATATTAAATACTTAGCTTTACTTGTATATAGAATAAATCTGCCTACTGAAAATCACATAATAAAAAAAGCCTCGGTAACAAGGCTTTGAGTTTTATGATTGTTTCTTAGGTACGGAATACACTTCAATGTGTTGTCCTAGTACCTTGATGTCGACTGGTAGATTATCTGATTTATCGCCATCGACATCCGACTCTAATTCGATATCAGAAGAAATTTTAATAGTAGGTGCTTTTATATATTCAATATTCTTGATAGAATGATTGAACTATAGTAAATTGAAACTAGAATAGTACACCGTGGATGCTAAAATATTTCTAGAAATTAATTTGATTTCCCTAATCAAGCTGTTCGTATATTATTTCAACCTACTATAAATCGTCTAAGAGAAACAACCGATAAGAATTGGCACAAAAGCGACCGTATTTTTGTTACCAATACAGGAAAACCAGTTCATAGTTCCGTCTTGAGCAAGTCTCTCCAGCGAGCAAACGAACGCCTTAAAAAAACCAATTCCCAAACATCTGTCTCCTCACATCTTCAGACACACCACTATTAGCATCTTAGCAGAAAATAAAATTCCTTTAAAAACAATCACGGACGGGGTTGGTCATTCCGACTCTGAAGTCACTACTTACATCTACACCCACGTCACAAAGAACATGAAAGATGAAGCAATCAATGTACTAGATAAAGTTATGAAAAAGATTTTTTAAAAAGTTTTGCCTCTCAAAATCGAGTAGGGGATAATCTCTAGCCCCTCTCACACCACCGTACGTGCCGTTCGGCATACGGCGGTTCAACTAACTTTTAACGCATGTCGTTCAAGGTAATAATCCAAACACGAAACCAGTCCACGTTTTTCAAGGACTGGTTTTGATATAGCACGTTTAAGTACCGACTTCTGAGCTACTAATTGATAATGGTCACCCCAGCCAGATACCTTATCTGCTATCCATTTAGGAACTCCTAACTTAAGCAATCCCCATAATCGTCTCGATTTCTTCTTCCATTGCTTCCAGATAATCACTCGTAGGCGAGTACGCAAGCGCTCATCTATGCTGGTGACAATACTTTTCATATTTCCCAATGAGAAATAGTTTATTCATCCTCGAATGGACAAATTCAGTTGCTCAA
>NZ_VMMV01000103.1:0-13701 GCF_013277375.1 Streptococcus sp. 3613 | reverse complement strand
TTTATACTCTTCGAAAATCTCTTCAAACCGCGTCAACGTCGCCTTGCCGTAGGTATGGTTACTGACTTCGTCAGTTCTATCTGCAACCTCAAAACAGTGTTTTGAGCTGACTTCGTCAGTTCTATCCACAACCTCAAAACAGTGTTTTGAGCTGACTTCGTCAGTTCTATCTACAACCTCAAAGCGGTGCTTTGAGCAACCTGCGGCTAGTTTCCTAGTTTGCTCTTTGATTTTCATTGAGTATTAATTCCAAAATCCAGTCAAGGTACCAGTGTATGTGATACGTTTATCTTTCGTATCTTCAGGGAAATTGGGGAAGTCAAAAAGTCTTTGGGTTACAATATGGTTTCCGTTCTTCTATCTCTCCTTCTATCACCTAAGTTTAAAATCTAACTTCGTAGTATATTATGGACCAATAATTCAGAATTATCAAGCAATTCTGAATTATTTTTTTCTTATTCTGTTCCAATCTAGTTTTCATATTCTTAAAAAAGTGATAAAATGGTAGGAAGAATTGGAGAGTAGAGATGCCAAAAGAAGTGAATTTAACAGGCGAAGAAGTTGTCGCTTTAACCAAAAAATATTTAACGGAAGAGGATGTCCATTTTGTCCATAAGGCCTTGGTCTATGCGGTGGATTGTCATAGTGGTCAATACCGCAAATCAGGCGAGCCTTATATCATTCACCCTATTCAAGTGGCAGGTATTCTAGCCAAACTCAAGCTGGATGCTGTAACGGTAGCTTGTGGTTTCTTGCATGATGTGGTGGAAGATACAGATGCGACCTTGGACGATTTGGAAAGAGAGTTTGGTCCCGA
This sequence comes from Streptococcus sp. 3613, assembly GCF_013277375.1. NCBI lineage: Bacteria > Bacillati > Bacillota > Bacilli > Lactobacillales > Streptococcaceae > Streptococcus > Streptococcus sp. 3613. The sequence continues at coordinate 12,884 of NZ_VMMV01000103.1, read as the reverse complement.
TGTGCGCGTGATTGTTGACGGAGTCACCAAGCTTGGCAAGGTCGAGTACAAGTCTCACGAAGAGCAGTTGGCTGAAAATCATCGCAAGATGCTCATGGCCATGTCTGAGGACATCCGCGTTATCTTGGTCAAACTGTCTGACCGCTTGCACAATATGCGAACCCTGAAACATCTTCGAAAAGACAAGCAGGAGCGCATTTCCAAAGAAACTATGGAAATCTATGCCCCACTTGCTCACCGTTTGGGGATTTCCAGTGTCAAATGGGAATTGGAAGACCTGTCTTTCCGTTATCTCAACCCGACAGAGTTTTACAAGATTACCAATATGATGAAGGAAAAGCGCAGAGAGCGTGAAGCCTTGGTGGATGAGGTAGTCACAAAATTAGAGGAGTATACGATAGATCGTCACTTGAAAGGGAAGATTTATGGTCGTCCCAAGCATATTTACTCAATTTTCCGCAAAATGCAGGACAAGAGAAAACGGTTTGAGGAAATCTATGACCTGATTGCCATTCGTTGTATTTTGGATACCCAAAGTGATGTTTATGCCATGCTTGGTTATGTGCATGAGCTTTGGAAACCCATGCCTGGTCGCTTTAAGGACTACATCGCTAACCGCAAGGCAAATGGTTACCAGTCTATCCATACGACTGTCTATGGGCCAAAAGGGCCGATTGAATTCCAAATTCGGACCAAGGCCATGCACGAGGTGGCTGAGTACGGGGTTGCGGCTCACTGGGCTTATAAGAAAGGCGTTAAGGGGCAGGTTAACAGCAAGGAGTCTGCTATTGGGATGAACTGGATCAAGGAGATGATGGAGCTTCAAGATCAGGCTGATGATGCCAAGGAATTTGTGGACTCTGTTAAGGAAAACTATCTGGCTGAGGAGATTTACGTCTTTACACCAGATGGAGCTGTCCGTTCTCTTCCAAAAGATTCAGGACCTATTGACTTTGCTTATGAAATCCATACTAAAGTCGGTGAAAAAGCGACTGGTGCCAAGGTCAACGGCCGTATGGTTCCACTGACAACCAAGCTCAAAACAGGGGATCAGGTTGAAATTGTCACCAACCCCAACTCCTTTGGACCTAGCCGCGACTGGCTCAATATGGTCAAGACCAGCAAGGCGCGCAACAAGATTCGTCAGTTTTTTAAAAACCAAGATAAGGAATTATCTGTTAATAAGGGTCGTGAAATGTTGATGACCCAGTTCCAAGAAAATGGTTATGTGGCCAATAAATTTATGGACAAGCGTCATATGGACCAAGTCCTGCAAAAGACCAGCTACAAGACAGAAGACTCCCTCTTTGCGGCCATTGGTTTTGGGGAAATCGGTGCTATTACTGTCTTTAATCGTCTGACTGAAAAGGAACGTCGTGAAGAAGAACGTGCCAAGGCCAAGGCTGAGGCAGAAGAACTTGTCAAAGGTGGCGAGGTCAAGGTTGAAAATAAAGAAACCCTCAAGGTCAAGCATGAAGGTGGTGTGGTCATTGAAGGTGCTTCTGGTCTCCTAGTGCGGATTGCCAAGTGTTGTAACCCCGTGCCTGGTGATGATATTGTCGGCTACATTACCAAGGGTCGTGGTGTGGCTATTCACCGTGTGGACTGTATGAACCTGCGCGCCCAAGAAAACTACGAGCAACGTCTCCTTGATGTGGAGTGGGAAGGTCAGTACTCTAGCTCAAATAAAGAGTATATGGCTCATATTGATATTTATGGCCTCAACCGTACAGGATTGTTGAACGATGTACTGCAAGTTCTCTCAAACACAACCAAGAATATTTCAACAGTCAATGCCCAACCAACCAAGGATATGAAATTTGCCAATATCCATGTGTCCTTTGGCATTACCAACCTCTCGACGCTGACTACGGTTGTGGACAAGATTAAGAGTGTGCCAGAAGTTTACTCTGTCAAACGAACCAACGGTTAATTGTCTGAGTTCTTACTAGAAAGGCTATTATGAAAATCATTATCCAACGTGTTAAAAAAGCCCAAGTCAGTATCGAAGGTCAGGTTCAGGGAAAAATCAATCAGGGGCTCTTATTGCTGGTTGGTGTTGGACCAGAGGACCAAGAGGAAGATTTGGACTATGCTGTGAGAAAACTGGTCAATATGCGGATTTTTTCAGACGCAGAAGGCAAGATGAACCTGTCTGTCAAAGATATTGAAGGAGAAATCCTCTCTATTTCTCAGTTTACCCTCTTTGCGGATACCAAGAAAGGCAATCGTCCAGCCTTCACAGGCGCAGCCAAGCCTGATATGGCATCAGACTTCTATGATGTTTTCAACCAAAAACTAGCGCAAGAAGTGCCTGTTCAGACAGGTATCTTTGGAGCGGATATGCAGGTTGAGCTGGTCAATGATGGGCCAGTTACCATTATCCTAGATACTAAAAATAGATAAGAAAGACCAAGCCCAGCCGGCTTGGTTTTTCTCATCTATCACAAAATGCTCCAAAATGAAATCTGTTCTTGATAGGCTTGGGGGAAGTTTCTTTTCAGGCTTTGGCAGGTGCGATAGGAAGGGATGAGATGGCCTAGGATGAGGAGAGTGCCCTGAAGGAAAAGTGGTATACCACTTAAACATATCAAGGAGAGAATCATCAGGCTATCCCATAGGAGGATTTGTAAGGCAAAACGGCAGAATCTTGGTCTAATCTGGGAATAGAGGTGACTAAAATGGTCACAAAGTTGGTTAGAAAGATAGGTCAATAGCACAGGATGAAAGAAAATGAGCCAACCGCTATAAATCAAAATCCAATCCCAAGTAAGTCCCTCTTTAAATGTCAAAAATGCTAACATGATTCCATCAATGACAAGGAGCTCAATGGTTTTGATGAAGATGATTTTTTTCATGATAAGACCTCCTTTTTTCCTCTGTTAGTGACGTAATATTGTATATAATTATTATACAATATTTAGTTGGATTATGGAAGCGCTTACTATCGTTTTTGATATAAAAAATAGATAAGAAAACCCTGAAAATCAAACTTTCAGGGTTGGTAGGGGACTTGAGAAATTAGTCGATTTTCTCGACGTAGAGTTGTTTGGCAATGTCCATACCTACTTGTAAATCCTCATCTTTACTAAGGATAGTGAAGGTGTTGCTGAAGCCATCAAACTGCTTGACTTGGAGCTGGTCACCGATGTGAAGTGAGTGCTTATCCAGATAATGGAGAATGTCAAAACTATCATGCACCCGAGTCAGGCGGTAGGCGCCAGCTTCCTTGATATCAGCTAGTGGCAGGTTATTGATTTCAACGAGGAGTTCTCCCTTGGCAGGAATAGTTCCTCCGTGGGGGCAGGTTTTAGGGAAACCTAGCAGTTTATCTAGTCTTTCCACGAACAGGTCAGAGACAGTGTGTTCCAAGACCTCAGCTTCCTCGTGAATCTGGTCACTTGTATAGTCTAAATGATGAACTAGAAAAACTTCAATCAAGCGGTGCTTACGATAGAGCTCAGAGACCAGTTTGAGGCCGAGGTCAGTCAGTAGATAGCCACATTCCTTGTCCTTGAGGATGAGATTTTCACTTTTCATCCGTTTAATCATTTCAGTTACGGCAGGGGGAGAGACTTGCATGCGGGCAGCAATTTCCTTGTTGGTGATTTTATGCAGGTCTATACCAATTTCATAAATACATTTTAGATAATCTTCTTTATTTGGGGTCATTCGTTTCCTCTTGTCTAATATCTTTATCTAGTATATCAAAAAAAGCTAGATTTCTCTAGCTGTGACTTTTTATGTTATACTTATTGCAAGAGAAAAAACGAGGAGATGGATATGACGAAAATAGCTCTTCTTTCAGATATTCATGGAAATACCACTGCTTTAGAGGCTGTTTTGGCAGATGCTCGGCAGCTAGGAGTGGATGAATACTGGCTTTTGGGAGACATTCTCATGCCAGGGACAGGGCGTAGAAGGATTTTGGACTTGTTGGCTCAACTACCGATTACAGCTAGAGTTTTGGGAAACTGGGAAGACAGTCTTTGGCATGGTGTCCGTAAGGAATTGGATAGTACTCGTCCCAGTCAACGCTATCTCTTGCGCCAGTGCCAATATGTTTTAGAGGAAATTTCCCTAGAAGAAATCGAATTGCTCCACAATCAACCACTCCAGCTTCATCGTCAGTTTGGGGCTTTGACGGTGGGAATTAGCCATCATCTACCTGATAAGAATTGGGGGCGTGAGTTGATTCATACTGGAGCGCAAGAGGATTTTGACCGCTTGGTGACCAATCCACCTTGTGATATTGCTGTTTATGGTCATATTCACCAGCAGTTGCTTCGTTACGGTACTGGTGGGCAATTGATTGTTAATCCGGGTTCGATTGGGCAGCCTTTCTTTCTAGATGCTCAGTTGCGGAAGGACTTGCGGGCCCAGTATATGATTTTGGAGTTTGATGACAAGGGCTTGGTAGATATGAACTTCCGACGGGTAGACTACGATGTGGCAGCTGAATTGCAGTTGGCTAAAGATCTTAAACTTCCCTATTTTGAGGTTTACTATGAAAGTCTGGTCAATGGGATCCACCATACTCATCATCAGGAATTTCTGAGAGAATTGGCCCAGAAAGAGGGCTACGATCGGGAGTTAGACGACTGGTTAAAAGGTGGTAACGATTGACATTACAACTAAAAAGGGTATAATAAAAGAAAAAGAAGAGTAGAGGCAGGGTAGCCTCGTAAAAAGGAGAAGAGCATGCAAATTCCAAGTAGATTTACCATTGCGACTCATATGCTGATAATCATTGCCCTCAAGGGGAAGGAAAGCAAGGTGACCAGTGATTTTCTGGCTGCTAGTGTCGGGGTCAATCCTGTCATTATCAGAAAAACCTTGTCCCAGTTGAAGAAGGCAGAGCTGATTTCAGTTGCGCGTGGAACAGGGGGAACTGAGATTGCCAAGGATCTCAAGGATATTAGTCTTTTAGATGTTTATCAAGCGGTTGAGTGTCTTGGTAAGACTGGTCAACTCTTCAGTTTCCATGACAATCCAAATCCAAATTGTCCAGTTGGAGCCCATATTCATGATGTTTTGGATCAAAAATTGGAGAGAATCCAGCTGGCCATGGAGGCAGAGCTTGGTCAGACTAGTTTAGAGCAAGTTGTGGCTGATGCAGAGAGTCAGATGAAGGAGTGAATTCTTCTTTAAAATAAAAAAGCTTATGAGAAGGTTTTTATACTCAATGAAAATCAAAAAGCAAACTAGGAAGCTAGCCGCAGGTTGCTCAAAGCACCGCTTTGAGGTTGTAGATAAGACTGACAAAGTCAGTCACATATATACGGTAAGGCGACGCTGACGTGGTTTGAAGAGATTTTCGAAGAGTATTACCTTTTCATAAGCTTTTTATCTATTCTTCCAAGCTTGGTAACGGGTATCAATCAATAACTGGGTAAGGCGTCCCATGGTTTCTCTTTCTTCTGGAGTGAGGGATTGCGCTTGGACGAAGAGATGATGAATGTGTTCGATAGCCTTGAAGGAAGACAGGTCATTGATAGAGGTGATGCCAGCATCAAGAATAGTGCCAAAGAAGAGGTCGAAGTAAAGTTGAAGTTCCTCGTCAGGGACTGTGGCCACCCATTCTTTGAAGGTTGTGTCGACTTGTTGGCTATCACTGTTGGTCTTATCCAGCTGGACGAAGTGCTTGTTCTCAATCTGCCAACTAAAGGTATCGTGCTGGGCGATACCACCCAAGGCAGTACTGTGCACGATGATTTGCTGGTTAGGGATTTCCAGCAACATACCGATAATGGAACCTTGTGGGATGAAGACCTTGGTTCTATCCATTATCCTTTGATAACCCGCAGTCTGTGTCAATTCTTGATGGAGACCAGGTGCATCAAATGTATAAACTGCTGTGATCTGATTTTGCAAACTTTGCTCAATTTGGCTAGCAGCATAGATAGCGAGATTTCCTCCCTTGGAATGCCCAGCCAGAATAACCTTTTGCTTAGGATGATGGGCAAAAAAGTTCTTTAAATAGCGAAGGGCGTGCTTTTGAGCAGGAATTTCCTTCATATAGGTCAGGTGGAAATCTTCCTTCCAGCCAATGATACTGTCATCTGTCCCACGAAAGACAATCAGATAGGTATCGAGGCTGACACGATAAGTCATAGCCGCAAATTGCTTTTGCAGTTCAGGGTCGATGTCGTTGATAAAATGGGAGAGTTTGCAATTTTTGAAGCGCTTGTGTTGAGCCGATTCATCTAATAATTGAAGGCGATTTTTGCTAGTAAGCATGGTGGGCTCTCTTGGAACCTGAGGTGCTAGATCTAAAAGACGTTGAGGAAGTGTGGAGACCAGATTATCAAAGGAGAGGTAGGTGATTTCTATTAAGGTTAGAATGTCTAACTCATTCAAGGGAAGGTCGTAATAAGAATCATATGCGACATCTTTCAGATAGTCAAAAATATTGGCCATAAGAGCTCCTTTCTTTTCTTTATCTTAGCAAATTTCCCTCAAATTAGCTAGTAGCATTGCCTGTTTGTACTGGCTAAAAACAGGCTATTTCAAATTCAGTTTCAGACCATCTGGCATGGAAAAATCTGTTATAATAATGGAAAAGGAGAAGCGCATGCACAAGATTTTATTAGTGGAAGATGATCAGGTCATTCGTCAACAGGTCGGGAAAATGCTCTCTGAATGGGGATTTGAAGTGGTCCTGGTAGAAGACTTTATGGAAGTTTTGAGTCTTTTTGTCCAGTCGGAGCCTCATCTGGTCCTCATGGATATTGGTTTGCCCTTGTTTAATGGCTACCACTGGTGTCAGGAAATCCGCAAGATTTCCAAGGTGCCTATCATGTTTCTGTCTTCGAGAGACCAGGCGATGGATATTGTCATGGCAATCAATATGGGGGCGGATGACTTTGTGACCAAGCCTTTTGACCAGCAGGTTCTTTTAGCCAAGGTTCAGGGCTTGTTGCGCCGTTCCTATGAGTTTGGGCGTGACGAGAGTTTACTGGAATACGCTGGTGTGATCCTCAATACCAAATCCATGGATGTACATTATCAAGGGCAAGTCTTGAATTTGACCAAGAATGAGTTTCAGATTTTACGCGTTTTGTTTGAGCATGCAGGCAACATCGTAGCGCGTGATGACCTGATGCGAGAACTTTGGAACAGTGATTTTTTCATTGATGATAATACCCTCTCTGTCAATGTCGCTCGTTTGCGTAAAAAGTTGGAAGAGCAGGGCTTGGTAGGATTTATCGAGACCAAGAAAGGGATAGGGTACGGACTGAAGCATGCTTGATTGGAAACAATTTTTTCTAGCCTATCTGCGCTCCCGTAGTCGTCTTTTGGTTTATCTGCTTTCTTTGACGTTTCTGGTTTTGCTCTTTCAGTTTTTATTTGCAAGTTTAGGAACTTACTTTCTCTACTTTTTCCTCTTGTGTTGCTTTGTGACCATCTTATTTTTTACTTGGGACATATTGGTGGAAACGCAGGTCTATCGTCAGGAAATTCTCTATGGGGAGAGGGAAGCTCAGTCTCCTTTGGAAAGAGCCTTGGCTGAAAAATTAGAAGCGCGTGAGATGGAACTCTATCAGCAGAGGTCTGACGCAGAAAGAAAACTGACGGATTTGCTGGATTACTATACCTTGTGGGCCCATCAGATTAAGACCCCCATTGCAGCCAGTCAACTCTTAGTTGCAGAAGTGGTCGACCGCCAACTGAAGCAGCAATTAGAACAGGAAATTTTCAAGATTGACTCCTATACCAATTTAGTTTTACAGTACCTGCGTTTAGAAAGTTTTCATGATGATTTGGTCTTAAAGCAGGTTCAAATTGAGGACTTGGTTAAGGAAATAATTCGTAAATATGCTCTTTTCTTTATTCAAAAAGGCTTAAATGTCAATCTACATGACCTTGATAAAGAAATCGTGACGGATAAAAAGTGGCTGCTAGTGGTTATTGAGCAAATCATCTCAAATAGTCTCAAGTACACTAAGGAAGGTAGTCTGGAGATTTATATGGACGGTCAAGAGCTCTGTATCAAGGATACAGGAATCGGGATAAAAAATAGTGATGTCCTCCGAGTCTTTGAACGTGGCTTTTCAGGATACAATGGACGCCTAACCCAGCAGTCCTCTGGACTTGGCCTTTACCTATCTAAGAAAATTTCTGAAGAACTGGGGCACCAGATTCGTATCGAGTCTGAGGTCGGAAAAGGAACGACAGTGCGGATTCAGTTTGCTCAAGTGAACCTAGTCCTTGAGTGAGAATAGACGAAAAAGCCTCCGGACTGGAGGCTTTTATGCTAGGCTCTTATTTCTCAACGCGTGATTTGTTGGCGATATCAGCTAGGATAGCTTGAACAAAATCATCTACTGAGACAGTTTGTGTTTCTTTTTGGCCGTAGCGACGAACGTTGACTGTTCCGTCTTCCATTTCCTTGTCCCCAACGATCAATTGGTAAGGAATCTTGCTTGTTTGTGAAGCACGGATCTTGAACTGCATTTTTTCATTGCGCTCATCTACATCTGCACGGACACCACGGTCACGGAGTTTCTTAGCCACTTCCCAAGCGTAGTCCACGTGTTTTTCGTTCGAAACTGGGATGAGGGTTACTTGGTGTGGTGCCAGCCATGTTGGGAAGGCCCCCTTGTAGTTCTCAATCAAGATAGCGGTGAAGCGTTCCATAGTTGAGATAACTCCACGGTGGATCATAACTGGACGGTGCTCTTCGCCATCAGCTCCGATGTATTTAAGGTCGAAACGTTCTGGAAGCAAGAAGTCAAGTTGGATAGTAGAAAGAGTTTCTTCTTTTCCAAGAGCGGTCTTAACTTGAATATCCAATTTTGGTCCGTAGAAGGCTGCTTCACCTTCGGCTTCAAAGTAGTCCACGCCCATTTCATCAAGGGCTGCACGAAGCATGGTTTGAGCATTTTCCCACATTTCATCGTTATCAAAGTACTTGTGAGTATCTTGAGGGTCACGAAGAGAGAGGCGGAAGCGGTATTCAGTCAAGTTGAAGTCTTCATAAACATCGATAATCAACTGAAGAGCACGTTGGAATTCTTCTTGGATTTGTTCTGGAGTCACAAAGAGGTGACCATCGTTGAGTGACATTTCACGTACACGTTGAAGACCAGTGAGGGCACCAGATTTTTCATAACGGTGCATCATACCGATTTCAGCGATACGGATTGGCAACTCACGGTAAGAGTGAACATGGTGTTTGAAGACTTGGATGTGGTGCGGACAGTTCATTGGACGAAGGACAAATTCTTCCCCGTCACCCATGTCCATAGTTGGGAACATGTCTTCTTGGTAATGATCCCAGTGACCAGAAGTCTTGTAAAGTTCAACAGAAGCAAGTGGTGGAGTATAAACGTGTTGATAGCCAGAAGCCAACTCCTTGTCAACGATGTAGCGTTCCAACTCACGACGAATAGTCGCACCATTTGGCAACCAGAATGGAAGTCCTTGACCAACCTCTTGAGAAATCATGAAGAGGTCAAGCTCTTTACCAAGCTTACGGTGGTCACGTTCCTTAGCTTCTTCACGCATTTGGAGGTAGTTTTTCAAGTCTTTCTTGTCAAACCAAGCTGTACCATAGATACGTTGCATCATAGCGTTGTCGCTATTTCCACGCCAGTAAGCACCTGCTACATGGAGAAGGTGGAAGATTTGGATGCGGCCTGTTGATGGGACGTGAGGGCCACGGCAAAGGTCTACATATTCACCCTGACGGTAGATGGTCAAACCACCTTCGTCTTCTGAGTGTTCTTCAATCAATTCCAACTTGTAAGGGTCATTTTTGAAGATTTCACGTGCCTCGTCTTTGGTAACTTCTTCACGGATTGATGGGAAGTTTTCTTTGACAATTTTTTGCATTTCTTCTTCGATACGAGGAAGGTCTTCGTTAGAGATTTGACCAGCTGTGTTGTCAGTATCGTAGTAGAAGCCGTCTTCGATGGCTGGACCAACACCCAAGTGAATGTCTGGGAAAAGACGACGAGCTGCTTGGGCAAACAAGTGAGCGGCTGAGTGACGCAAGATTGGAAGGGCATCTTCGTGATCAGGTGTCACAATTTCGATGCTTCCATCTTCAGTGATAGCACGAGTAGTGTCGATGAGTTTGCCGTTGAATTTACCAGCCAAGGCCTTTTTAGCTAGGGAATTGCTGATAGATTGGGCAATTTCAAAAGTTGTCACGCCAGATTCGAATTCACGAACAGCGCCATCTGGGAAAGTAATGTTAATCATGATGTTCTCCTTACTTATATTATTGACAAATGTGTTAACCCTATTCTGAAAACAGGGACAGAGGATTGTGAAAGCTAGAAAAACAAAAAGCGACATCCTCGAAAGGACGTCGCAACGTGGTTCCACCTTCATTTATGTTCCTCAAAAAAGAGGGACACCTCTGATTGGCTTTAACGTGGCCACCGTTTTATGTTTTCATAAAAAACTCAAGAGTAGTATCAGTTTAGGCTCTCTATGCGTTTCCAGCAACCACGCACTCTCTAGTAGAAAGGGACTAAGTGACTTGTCTCTATGGATTATTATAGCATGATTGTGAGATTTTTCAAGGATTTTGTGAAAGTTTTTTGTTTTTCATTTTTGCAGAATATGCTTGATACCAATACCGGAAGCCATGCCGACCAGAGCAAAGGTTTCATAGATTAGCAAGTAAATTAGTATAAACTCACCAAAAGTTATGATAGTAAAGCAAAAGAGCAGTCCGTTACCAATTAACCACCAAAGTGAGAAACGGAAACGGTAGCTATAGAGTAGCGATACAATCAAGATTACCAGAGGTGTAAAGAAGAGAATATTATTTACGTAGAGACTCTTGAGCAAAAGGGGGTCAGAAATAATTAGTGATAACAACTCATAAAGTGGCCAATAAAAGAAAAATATGACCAGATAGTAGGGGAGATAGGAATAGAATCTAGGCATGATAATCACCTCGTTTAAAAACAGATAACTTGGATTTCTTGCTATGATTATTATAGCATATTTAAAACAAGAAAGTAAATCTGTTGACAAAGAAGTTAGTTATTGGTAGAATAGGGATTGTCGTAAAGACAAATAACTTCTTCTTGGTTACAGGCATGCCAACCTGTCACTCGGATGAAGCCAAATAAAAAGGAGAAACATCATGGCAATCTCAAAAGAGAAAAAAAATGAAATCATCGCACAATATGCACGTCACGAAGGTGATACAGGTTCAGTAGAGGTTCAAGTTGCCGTCCTTACTTGGGAAATCAACCACCTTAACGAACACATCAAACAACACAAAAAAGACCACGCTACTTACCGTGGATTGATGAAGAAAATCGGTCGCCGTCGTAACTTGCTTGCATACTTGCGTAAAAACGACGTTAACCGTTACCGTGAGTTAATCAACTCTCTAGGACTTCGTCGCTAATTCAAGATACAAAGGCCGTCAAAAGCACAAAGCAAAAATAGGAAAATTGACGAAGAAACTTCAGTTTCTAGGAGATTTTATCTTTTTTGCCAAGTGCTTAGGCCGTGTTCAATTGAGCATATCTTGATAATAAAGCTACTCTAAATTGGGTAGCTTTTTTGCGTTGTCACCTTACCTCGATATACTCAAGTATAATCTTCGGTTACGGTTCCTAGCACTGTAAGGTAAAATAAACCAGATATTCTCCCTTCGGGGACATTTTTTTGTTTCACTGAAAGTTTCGTACATTCTTCGCCTCGTCGCCTAGTCTATAAACGATTTATCCAGCAAGAATTATGATGCTAAGGGCGTCAAAAATCCGTATGAAAATAGGGAAAGGACACCATGTTCGATGAACACAAGGAGTTTCATCTTTTTCACTAGGATTTTAGCCCGGGCTCAAATCAGCTCTCTGATTTTCAGAGGGCTTTTTTATTGAGGTTTTATCGGTCACAATTTTGGAGACTACAAAAACCTCAAATGGTATCAGCTAATTACACCATAAAGGTGCGCAGCTACTCGGTTTGAAAAGCCGAGTAGCTGTCTGCAAGCCCCCTCGGAGAGTCCACACTTTACGAAGTAAAGTATAGTATGTTTATACTTTACATGGAAGTAGTCACCGAATTCCAGTTAGAAATTACTTTGTAACTACGTTTTGAGGAGGAGTAAAATGCTTTCCTATGTTCGACATTACCCACTAGCGATAGCTAAATTAATGTGTCTGTGCTCTCCTAAAATCTGCTGATTTATTACTGACCAATACAGGAGGTTTTTTATGGGACAGACAATCATATCTGCTATTGGTGTTTATATTTCCACCAGTATCGATTATTTAATTATTTTATTTATTTTATTTGCACAGCTATCACAGAATAAACAAAAATGGCATATTTATGCGGGGCAATATCTAGGCACAGGCTTACTTGTAGGGGCGAGTTTAGTTGCTGCTTATGTCGTTAATTTCGTGCCTGAAGAATGGATGGTTGGATTGCTTGGTTTAATCCCTATCTATTTAGGGATTCGCTTTGCAATTGTTGGAGAAGGTGAGGAAGAAGAGGAAGAAATTATTGAAAGATTAGAACAAAGCAAGGCAAATCAACTGTTTTGGACAGTTACATTGCTGACAATTGCGTCTGGCGGAGATAATTTAGGTATCTATATACCTTATTTTGCTTCGTTAGATTGGTCACAGACCCTCGTGGCCTTGCTTGTGTTTGTAATCGGCATAATTATCTTATGCGAGATTAGTCGGGTGTTATCCTCTATTCCGTTACTATTCGAGACAATTGAAAAATACGAGCGAATCATTGTGCCCTTAGTATTCATTCTACTTGGACTATACATCATGTATGAAAATGGCACGATAGAGACTTTTCTGATCGTGTAGATTTTTTTGTTTCACTAGGATTTTAGCCCGAGCTTAAATCAGCTCTCTGATTTTCAGAGGGCTTTTTTATTATGGCTTCAA
>NZ_VMMV01000102.1:0-847 GCF_013277375.1 Streptococcus sp. 3613 | reverse complement strand
TTTGTATTATACTATCTTTGAGGTATCTATTATGAACTATATTAAAAGACCACATTATTTAGATTTTTTAAGAAGACATCGTGACCGACAAATCATCAAAGTTGTGAGTGGAGTTAGACGAGCTGGTAAATCTGTTCTCTTTCAACTCTATAAAGAAGAGTTACTCGCAACTGGGGTAGACGAGGATCAGATTATATCCATCAATTTCGAAGATTTGAGTTACTATGAACTGCGACATTTTCAAACATTATTTGCTTATATAAAAGAGCAGTTAATTGGAGAGAAAACATACTATATCTTTTTAGATGAAATTCAACATGTTGAAAAATTTGAATTGGTAGCAGATAGTCTATTCATCTTGCCAAATGTTGACCTCTATTTTACTGGATCAAACGCCTACTTTATGAGTAGCCAATTAGCTACAAACTTGACTGGTCGGTATGTTGAGATAGAGGTTCTTCCTTTGTCATTTGAAGAATACCTATCAGGTCAATCTCTCACAAAGAATCTGAATACAACAGAAATTTTTAACAATTATCTCTTTAGTGCATTCCCTTACTTATTGCAAACATCATCTTACGCTGAAAAAATTGACTATCTCAGAGGAATATATAACTCCATACTGTTAAATGATATTGTCACTAGATTGGGAAATCCAAATCCTACTATTATTGAGCGCATTGTCCGAACCCTTCTCAGTAGTACAGGTAGCTTAATATCAACAAATAAGATTCGTAATACCCTGGTCAGCCAAAATGTTTCAATCTCCCATAATACTTTAGAAAATTATTTGACGACTTTGACAGATAGTTTACTTTTTTATTCCGTTCCACGTTTTGATGTAAAA
>NZ_VMMV01000101.1:0-1222 GCF_013277375.1 Streptococcus sp. 3613 | reverse complement strand
GTGACTATGGACATGTGAACCTACTCCCATTGGAGCCCAACAAGATCCCAGTTTACTGATTCTACCGAAACCAGCCTCATCTTGGTACATCAAGCGAACCTTACGAAAATGCCTACTGGTTTTAAAGCGCTTTCTTGTCTTCTTGAATTGAGATTTTATTTTTAGACGCGACAATGGTTTGAACGTCTGCTTTCTTGGGATGTTCTGGACGTGGCCTAATATTTCGCCAACCATGGCGCTTCAAGAGTTGATAAAAGTCATCACGTGTGTAGGAAGAACCTAACTCCTTTTTATAAGCCTGAAATAAGGCATCAATTGTAACAAATTCTCCTGCCTCTGCAGTCTTCAAATGACGGGCAAGAAAGGCTTTCTCTTCCTCAATTGTCATATATGCATGGTTACGACCACCACGTGTTTCTTGAAGGAGAGAGTCGAGTCCGAACTCCTCATATTTTTTTACAGTTGGCCAAATCGTTGTTTGATTACAGTCTAAAAGCTCTATAATCTCTTTATAAGATTTACCCATCAGACGAAATAGAACGATTTGAAGGCGTTTATGATATTTAGCTGTACTAGAGTCTTTTAAAAGTGTTTTGATTGTTTGGATTTCTTCTTTAGTTGATTTCATATTACTATTATATAATACTTTTTGATTTTAGTTTAGTATTAACATAATCGGCTTTTTCCTCATACCATTGATTAATAGCTGTCATAAATCCGTCATAGTTCCAAGCCAAGTTTTCTGCTAGTGAGAAATTTCCTGAAGACCAGGCGCTCCAAATGTCCTTACTAGACAAGCGTGTGTGATTAATGGTGATCGAAGCTTCTGCTGCACGAATGAAGGTTGTTTTTTCTAGTGCAGTTGACCATTTGATAGGAACATAGCTAGTAACTAGACCTTCGTCTGTTGTTTCTTTTCGAATGGCATTGATACGGTCTAAGATAGCCTGTTTATATGGCGTTAAGAAAGTCCCTTCAATCCCAACTAGAGTAGTACCAGAAGAAGTACTAGTGACCTAAGAGTTTAAGATATTGTAGGATTGACCATTGATTGCTTGAGTGGAAACCAGCCTATCATTAGTGGCTACTGATTGTGATGTAACAATTCCTACCCCAAGAAGTGATAGAGCTGAAATCGTTGCAAGTGTGAACTTTTTAGCTTTGGTGTCCATTTCGTGTCCCCTTATTTTTTATTATATAGTTATTTAGTTTTAAAAAAGCG
>NZ_VMMV01000100.1:0-10993 GCF_013277375.1 Streptococcus sp. 3613 | reverse complement strand
CATAATTTCCCTTGTGTTCGATAAAAATGGATTGAATTTCAGCTTTAAGCTCTTGATTCTTATCTAGTTTGTCTAGCTGTTTCAAGTGATAGTAGTAGGTCGAACGAGCTAGTTTAATGACTTTTAGAAGAAGATCTAACGAAAACTCAGTCATTAATTCTTGAACAATTTCTGTCTTTCTTCTTTCTCTTCTTTCTCTTTTTCCTCCTTCAATCGGAGTTCTCTTAACTTTTTTAGGATGGCATTCTCCGCTCTCAGGTACTCATTTTCTGCTTGAAGACGTTCTAATTCTGTCCTCTCTTCAGGTCTCTTTTTTGTCTTACGTCCCATTTTAGGTACTCTCCCTCTTGTTTTCTCAACAATAGTATACCCGTTTTTCTTGTATTGTGCTAGCCAATTAAGAAGTATCGTACGACTTGGGAGGCCGTATTCAAGAGAAACTCTATTTTTAGTCCAGCCTTCATGTATGACTTTATCAATCATTTCTTGTTTTAAATCAGGAGAATAGTAACGATTTTTTCCTTTTTTGACGAACTCTATTCCGTAACGATCAATCAATTTAATCATGTACCTAATCTTAGAATTGTTTATCCCAAATTTATTTGAAAGCTTCTCTAAGCTATATCCTTGTTTTCTAAGTTCATAGATCTGAACTTTATCATCATAAGTTAATTTCATAATAAAAATACCCCAAAAGTTAGATTTTGTCTGTCTAACTTTTGGGGTGCAGTTCACCTAATATTATGCGTTTTTCCTATTTTAAAGACTTTTATCCACCTATTATACAAAGTTAAATATCCATCACAGTTTACCATTAGCCTTCATTACTTAACCCATTCGCCATTATAGTTTAAGTAGTAACCACCTACTGTGGTATTAACAGCTAAAGCACCTGAACCATAGGCATAGTACCATTTACCATTGACTTGGAACCAGCCTATCTTCATATCTCCATTACTTGCATTTAGGTAGTACCAAGTTGAACCATCTTTCACCCAACCAGTAGACATTGCACCTGATGAACGAAGGTAGTACCAACTGTTACCAACATAAGCCCAACCTGTCTTCATATCACCATTTTGAGCATCTAGATAATACCAAGTTGAACCATCTTTCACCCAACCAGTTGCCATAGCACCTGATGAACGGAGATAGTACCAGTTATTACCTAGATATTGCCATCCTGTTTGCATTGCAGCAGTTGTTGGATCAAGGTAGTACCAAGCTGAACCATCATTTATCCAACCTGCACGTCTTTCACCACCAATATAGTTTTCTCCATTAATTTCTGTTTTAGCTAGATAATACCAGTTAGACTGATCATAAAGCCAACCTGTCTCTAAAGAATGATTCTGATTAAAGTAATAGTTCGTGTAATAACGCTTCTCTTCTTTATCTTCTGAATCTTCACGTTTTTCCCCGTACTCTTTTCCAACACTGTCTTTTGTTTTAATCTCTAATGCTTTCCAGCCAACAAATTCTTGTAGTACCCCATCTTGTCCAAAATAGTACCACTTGTGTTGAAGGCCGATTTCATTAACTGGTTGGTTATCTAATAAATCATCACGATAACCTGTTCCAGGAATTTCTAAGTATTGCCATCCAACTACCATTTCTCCTTTATCACCAAAATAGTAAGTTTTTCCGTCTATTTTATGCCAATAGATTGCTTTATGAGCATCTTTTACATAATATTTTCTATTATCCTTATCAACAAATTGGCCACCTGTGGTATCCGCAAAAACAGTATTTGTAGCTAGCAAACCAAAGAAAAATGCTGTCAGTCCAACTTGCATAGTTTTTTTCAAAAGTTTCATTTATATGTCCTCCAATATTAAATCCACTCACCAGATGAAGCAAAATTATAAACTTTACCATCGATAGTTTGGCTACCTGTTACCATAGCTCCACTTGAGTTAAGATAATACCAGTTTCCTCCTACTTTTATCCAACCTGTTTTCATGTCTCCATTAGTAGGATCTAGATAGTACCATGTTGAACCATCTTTATACCAACCAGTCTTCATATCACCATTTTTATTATCTAAGTAATACCATTTGCCTCGTACATTTTTCCAACCTGTTGCCATTGAACCAGAGGTTCCCAAATAATACCATTTTCCATTTACTTTTTGCCAATCTGTAAGCATCTTACCAGAAGCATCTAGATAGTACCAAGTATCATCTATTTTCTGCCAACCCGTTTGTTTATCATGTTGTTTATAATAGTACCAACTGCCACTTAATTTTTTCCATCCTTCAAGAGAATATCCTTTAAGTACTGAATAAATAAATGATAAATTCTGTTCATTTAATTTTACTGCGCTATTAACTTGGTTAGCTTCATCTCCCAAAGTATGTACTCCGACTACACGGTGACTAGCATCATAAACAGCAGATCCACTTGATCCCCCCAAAGTATCAACTTGATAATTCAAAAAAGTACCATCATCACTTAAAACTTGTTTTTTATCTGTATACATTTGATGAATTCCAAAATCATATGATGGATATCCTGTAATCGTCACTGGTGTTCCAGCCAAATTTTTCTGACTATTTGGAAGCCCCAGTGTTCCCAATTTTGCGCCAACAGGCTCTTCTAGAATTAATAGAGCCAAGTCATATTTCGATGCATCTCTAGAATTTAAAGTTCTAAATTCTTTCAAATAACGAACTTCCTTAACCTTGATTTTTCCAAATGGTTCCTGATCTGGACTAGCTGCTGGAAGTACATAAATAGCATCCGCTTCTTTTCCATATTTATGACTGTAGAAGTTATGAGCTGCTGTAATTAAAACATTATCTTTAATAAAATTCGCGCTTCCTCTTCCTTCTATATTCGTTCCATTGGCTACACCATTGTACTCAGACAAAACCATAGCTGAAGTTGAATACGGATATTGTAGAGTATTATCAATTTTAACCAAATCATCATTACCGATAATTACTTCTGATTGATTTTGGTAATATGAACCATATGTTGGCGAAATCTCAGGAAGTGAAAAATTATTAGTTTCTGGACTTTCCTGTAATGTTTCACTCACCTCATATTCTTCACCTGTACTAGAAATAACAGTCAAAGCAGATACTGTCGACAACTGGCTAGCCAATAAAGTACTCGCAATAATTGAAATACCCAATTTTTTATAAAACGTTTTCTTCATTATTTTTATCCTCCTAATGTGATTATAGCATACTATTCTAAATTTCTCAATCTACTATAGAATCAAGAAATCTATCACCTTCTGTAAATACCCTCCATTATCACATAAACAGGTAAACTTTTCAATTAATGACTGCGCTTTTCAATCACGATAGAGGTACTTGCTTGCTTCTTTGATACTAAGTTCAGCCATTCTTTCCTTGTTTTTCTCAATAAAGCATGTTACTCAAGTTGGATTCGTTTTGGAGTAGTCTCGCAGAGTCCAGCCAATGGCTTTATTGGTAAAAAATTCTGTTTGGTTCAAGTTATGAAGGAGAATCTTTTCCATTAATTGAGTATTGGTCTTCTCTTTTCTTAATAACTGGTGGTCAATAGCGACGCGTCTCAACCAGATATTGTCTGACAGGCTCCATTGGAGGATTATTTTTTCCAGTTCCTGCTTCTCATACACCAAACTCCCTACTACTCGATCTAGGATATCCACCGTATCCCACCAAGACTTGGTAACAACCAACTGCTCTAGCTTAGGCAAATCGCTGTCCTTTAAATAAGACTGCATTGCTTTCAAATAGTTAGCAGCCACATACTGGTATTCTCTAGATTCTTTTTCCCAGCAAGTATCTGCAAAATCCCAATCGATAATCTTTGTTTTTTCGCTTCTGGAAAATATTTTTATAGAGTTTATTTCTTTCAGGCACCGCAATACCTAGAAAAGAAAATTGATGGCGCATATGGGCTTCCATGGGTCTTGCTTTTTAGAGTCTTTTGCTGCTTCTAGCTCCTCAAGTAAATCTGCTAAACTCATCTAAAACTCTTCATGCCCCACCAAATGGTGCTGAAAGGCATAGACAGCCGCCTGGGTGCGATCGCTGACTTCAAGTTTGGCAAGGATATTGGACACATGGGTCTTGACCGTCTTGAGAGAGATAAAAAGTTCATCAGCGATACGCTGATTTTCGTAGCCCTTGGCGATGAGTTGGAGAACATCTCGCTCACGCGCAGTCAGGTCCTCATGTAGTTCTATGTGATTGCGGTGGTATTCGACTTTTTTGCTGACCTCTTGCTCAATGGCCAACTCCCCAGCAGCCACCTTACGGACAGCATGGAGCAGTTCGTCGGCACTAGAAGTCTTGAGCATATAGCCACGAGCACCTGCATCTAAGACAGGCATGATTTTTTCATTGTCCAAGTAAGAAGTCACAATTAAAATCTTGGCTTCAGGCCATTCTTTAAGGATGGCCAAGGTCGCGTCAATTCCATTCATCTCAGGCATGACAATATCCATGACAATGACATTCGGACGCAATTTCAAGGCCAAGTCAATACCTTGAGACCCGTTTGCCGCCTCGCCCACAACTTCTACATCATCTTGGAGATCAAAGTAGCTTTTCAAGCCCAATCGGACCATTTCATGGTCATCTACTAGTAAAATTTTCATCTTTACTCCTTTATCATTCCTTATCTAACAGGGGAATACGGATATCAACTGCCAGTCCTTGCTTGGGAGCTGTCAAGAGTTGAACTGTTCCAGCCATATCTTCAACCCTCTCTTTGATATTTCGCAGTCCATAACTCAAGTCGTCTAAGTTCCCTAACTGGAAACCAATCCCATTGTCCACCACCTTCAGCTGCAATTCAAAGTCTGTCTGATAGAGATAGACATCCAAACAAGAGGCCTGGGCATGGCGGAGGGTATTGCTAATCAACTCCTGCAAAATGCGGAAGATATGCTCCTCAATCTTCTTGGGCAATTTCGTCATATTCTGCTTGAGACTAACCTTGAGATCACTCTTGTCCTCAAGCTCTTTTAGGAGAATTTGAATCCCTTCTATCAAGCTCTTCTGCTCCAGTTCAATTGGTCGCAAGTGCAGGAGCAAGACTCTCAAGTCCTTCTGGGCAGTTTCTAAAATAGCTGTGACACTCTGCAACTGGATCTGCATCTTTTGTCTATCCAATTTCAAAGCCTGCTGACTGACGCCTGATAAAATCATGTGAGCCGCAAACAACTCCTGACTGACTGTATCGTGCAAATCCCGAGCAATCCGCTTTCGTTCCTTCTCGATGATTTCCTCTTCCTGAGCAAGGCTGTGATTTTCAGCCTTTTGAAGCGCTTCTGTCAAGAGGTTAAGTTTGCCAGATAAGGACTTAAAACTAGCATCCAAATCTGGATCTACAACCTGAACCACTTCTTTCCCTGCCAACAAACGCTTGAGATTAGCCTGCATTTTTCTTAGAGAAAGCTCTTCCACACCTCTCCAAAACAGGGATAAGAGAAAGGTCATGGACATGCTGAATACCAACAATAAAAAGATAAATTTTTCTGTTTTTTCGACATCGTGCAAGAAAATAGACCAGTCAAAGTCAAGGATTTCCAGCAAGCTGTGGGAGAAAAAAAAGACAAAGAGGACAGAGGTGATGGCAATGATTACATAAGCTTGTTTTTTCATCCTCTG
Source organism: Streptococcus sp. 3613 (assembly GCF_013277375.1). Taxonomy (NCBI): domain Bacteria; kingdom Bacillati; phylum Bacillota; class Bacilli; order Lactobacillales; family Streptococcaceae; genus Streptococcus; species Streptococcus sp. 3613. The sequence goes on along the minus strand of NZ_VMMV01000100.1, from coordinate 5,378 downwards.
ACCACCTCCACATCCCCAATCATAGTGGTCAAGAAAATCTTGACACTCTTGTTACTCTTGAGATAGTCTTTAGTTTCTTGATGATAGTGTTCATTGCGGAGGGCTCGCTTGGGCTGATTGAAAAAAGTCAAATCCCCATAGAGACAATTAACGCTGAGACTGACTTCCACATCTACAGGTACGATGATTTTGGTCGTGCCTATCATCTTTCTGAGGATAATGACATTGTCATGATTGGTTAGGATAACCCTCTCCAGATGAATAGTGTCCCTACCCATGAGACGAAAGAGATTGATATCATCAAACTGGCAAGTCTGGTAGCTTGAAAAATGATGAAGATTTCCAAACCAACGATTTTTCTCCTTCTTAACCGTTACCACCTCTTCAAAAATCAAATTGGTCTGCTCTTTTTCCTGGTTCATCATCGGATAAAGAAGAAAGAGGCTGTAGATGACCGCAACAAAAATAGCTAGAATCACAAAAGGATTGAGCATGACGATGAAAAAGAAGAGAATGCTTGCCACCACTAAAAGAAGATTATTGCCCTCTTTACCAGTGTAATAGCGAATCAAAAGCAAAAAGAGGAATAAAATCAGCAGAAAACGTGAAAAATGCTCTGAAACCATCAAAATCAGAGCTCCCGTCAAAAGACAGGCTTCGATAAATAAAAAGATTTTAAATTTTCTCATAGGTTGATCCTCTCCTTTCTATTTTATCACACTTCAAAAAAGTCACCTCAGTCTGAGGATGGAAAAAAGGCGGTGGTCACGCCTTTTTCATCTGATCCTTTGCTTCTTTTAATTTTCCATAAAGAAGATAGTCTACTTTTTGCAAATCTGCTATGGTGGCACAATTAAGAGCACACATAATCAAACGCAGATCGTCTTTCCAGCCTTGAACAATACCAATCACTTCTTCAACTGAATAGGTTTCAACCAATTCCAGAACTGTTCGTGACAGTCCTACAGCTTTGGCACCAAAGACCAAACACTTAATCATATCCAGCGGATTCCGAACGCCTCCACTAACCAAGAGTTCGACCTTGTCTTTCCATTCTTGGGCGTTGAGTAGAGTCTGCACGGTAGACTGTCCCCATTGATTGAGGTAATCACGCTGGCCACTGCGACGGTTTTCGATATAGGCAAAGCTGGTGCCACCACGACCTGATAAATCCACTGTACGAACACCCAGTTCATAGGCTCTCTCGATGGTCTTGGCATCCATTCCAAAGCCCACTTCCTTGAGAACAATAGGAACAGGAATTTGCTGGCTATAGTCTGCCAGATGCGATTGCCAGCTTCTGAACTTCCTTTCTCCCTCAGGCATAAGCAATTCCTGCATGACATTGACATGCACTTGCAGGAGAAGAGGATGCATCTCTTCTACAGTCTGAAGGCCTAACTCGACAGGCTTGTCCAATCCAATATTGGTTCCAAGGAGGAGATTGGGATGACTAGACTTGACAGAAAAAGAGTCATCTGCTGGATCTTTGAGTGCTGCGCTATAAGAACCCGTTACAAATAAAATACCACAGGCTTCTGCCACTTGAGCCAACTTTTGATTGATTTCTTTACCTTTTTCACTCCCACCTGTCATGGCATTGATATAAAAAGGAAAATCCCACTTTCGACCAGCAAACTCTGTCGACAGATCGATTTCATCCAGATTGTAAAGAGGCAAGGAAGAATGAAGCAGCTCCACCTCATCAAAGCTATTATAGGAACTTTTCTGCTCAAGGGCATAGCGGATGTGCTCATCCTTACGATTTGTCGTCATGTCCTATCCTTTCTTGGTATAAGAGCTCAATCCCCAGATCGGCCCAACGGTTTTTTAGGGTTTCAGTTGATTGCTCATCAAAACTCAAGGCAATACCACAATCACCACCACCAGCGCCACTGCTTTTGGCAACGGCTTGCAAATCTTGACTGGCTTCTTTCAGCTGTCTAAGCGAAGGCGTATAAATATCTGCGCTCAAGCCTTCTAAGAGATTGCTGGCTGTTTCCACCTGCTCAATAACTTTTTCGGATTTCCCCTGCTCCAAGGCTTCTACCAGAGAAGCCACTGTTTCTTTTGAGGAACTTAAAAAATTCTGATTGATATTTTGCTTGATTTGTTGAACCATATCACTAGATACAGCCACTTCCTTGGTCCATCCCACTAGGAAATCACATTCTAAAGTTGGTTTCACTTGTGAAATTGAAAAGTCCCAATCACGCTCTAAAACAGTCGCCAAATTTTCTTCTTTCAACCAAGCTGCTACCTGCTGGCGATCAAATGACTGGTAAAGAACCAAATCCTCTGCCACAATACAGGCAAGGTCCCCCATAGACCCATTGTCTCCGCGCTTGAGCAAGACAGCGCTAGCCAGCTTGAACAAGAGCTCCTGATCAACCGAAAGCTTATACAGAGCTAGCAGAGCCTTGATGACCAAAACAACGACGCTACCGCTAGAACCTAGACCAAACTTTTTCCCTTCCCGTTCCATTTTTCCTCGAATTTCTAGAGAAAAATGTCTTAAAGTTTGACCTCGATAAGTCAGGAAATCTTCCACTAAAGCAATCGTTTCTTGAATCAAGCTGTAGTCAGAATTTGGCGCCAAATCTACTGCGAAATCAAACAGATCTGAATAAATACGGTAGCTGTCAGAAAAAGCAATATCGCCCTTCATATAGATGGGAATGGCCTTTATCAAGGCCAACTGTCCGGGCTCTAAAATAGCATATTCACCTGCCCAATAGAGCTTTCCACAAGTTTTAACAGCAATCATCTTGACTCAAATCCTTTGTTTTTGACACAATCAAGCGGTAACGTTGACCGAAGATTTTTGATAAATGCTCCAAGTCTTTCTCTTGACAAAGAACTTTGACATTAGGACCGGCATCCATAGTAAAGTAGCAGGCCTCTCCTTGCTCGCGAAGTTGACGAACAAAGTCCATCGCTTCATAAGATGAATCGGTCAGATAAGAAAAGGCTGGTGATGCTGTTTTTGTCGTAGCGTGCATAGCAAGAGCATTTTTCTCCGTTAATTCTCCAATCTTGGCAAAGTCATTTTCCTTGAGATAAATCAGCATATCCTGATAGTCCTTCTCAGACTGACGAACCCAGTCGTCAAAAGTCGTCGAAGTCTCCACACAAAGTTTCATCCCGTCACGGCTAGAGATTGGTTTTTTCTTGTCCTCTAGCACCAACATGATCATAGCTAGTTTCAAGTTTGTCTCTACAGGGTAAATTCCCCCACTATCCTTGTCCCAGGCACCTAGTGGTCCATAAAAACTCCGAGAAGAAGAACCTGAGGCAAACTTAGCCTCCTGTGCCAACTGACTCCGAGACAAACCAAGCTGGAAATAAGCATTACAAGCCTTGACCAGGGCGGACAAACCACTAGAACTTGAGGACAGGCCCGCTGCCGTAGGCATATTATTTTGAGTATCGATACGGACAAGGCCCTCACCAGCTGGACGATAACGGTCAATAATCTTACTCATCTTGGCATGCTCGACCTCATTTTGTAGCTGACCATTGATGTAAAATTCGTCAGCTGTTACATTGGCTGGTAAAGGCGACAAGGTCGTCTCTGTATACATATTTTCCAAAGTTAGAGAAATACTGCTAGTAGCAGGCACCATCTCTTTTTCTTTTTTCTTTCCCCAATATTTGATAATAGCAATATTTGCGTAGGAACGTACTGTTACAGGCTCTCTATCCATGTCTGAACAGCTCCTTTCTCTTCTAATCTTTCTGCTAATTCTTGTGCGTGTGTCAAATTATCTGCCAAGGCTATAATACAGCCTCCTAGCCCACCACCGCTCATCTTGGCACCCAGAGCACCATGGCTAAGAGCCGTTTCAACCAGATGGTCTGCCTCAGGGCTACTGACCCCAATTTCTTTTAAATGTAAATGCGCTTGACTGAGGATTTGTCCCAGTTCTTCAGCATCTTTTTGTGAAATCGCATCCTCTGCCTGCTGGGTCAATTCTCCCAAGGCATGAAAAAATGGTAGGGCATCCTTGCCCTTATTTTGAACTACTTGAATGGATTCACGAGTGTGACCATAAACACCTGTATCGGCAATCACCAAATAGGCGGATAAGTTCATCTCAAGCTCTGTAAATCCTACATTCTTAATAAAGCGAATAGGTTGGTCACTGAGACAAGTCTTAGCATCCAAACCACTAGGATTCATATGGGCAATCATTTCAGCTCGATTGACCAAGATTTCTAGTACATCATGAGGCAGATCAGCCTGATAGTAGTCAAATACCGCACGAATGGCCGCTATGCTGATAGCCGCTGACGAACCCATCCCCCGTTTCTCAGGGATAGCCGAGTCAATCTCACAACGAATGCAGGCTTCTGTGATATCCAAATACTCCAGTGAAGCATAAACCGCCATGGACAAGGTATCCTCCTCATAAAGGCGCCAAGGACTCTCTGCAGGAACTACCTTACAGGTCACCTCCACCTCCAAAAGAGGCAGGGAAATGGCAGGATAACCGTAAACGACCGCATGTTCCCCTATTAAAATTATCTTACTATGTGCCTGACCGACACCAACTTTTTTTGTCATTTTTTCCTTTTACTAGACGAAAAAACGTCTTATTTTTCATACAAGTATTAATTCTTTCCTATCTATTTTATTATATTTTCACAAAAAAAGCGATTGTTTCCATTCACAATCGCTTCTTTCATTATTGAACCCATTCGCCATTATAGTTGACAGAATAGCCATTTACAGTCGTATTCACTGCCAAGACACCTGAGCTATAAGCGCGTAGTACCATCTGCCATTGACCTGGAACCAACCTGTCGTCATAGAACGACGAAAGAAACTCCATACCGTTAAGTAAAGAGGAAAGTCGTGAGGGAGCATGCGCCATTGACAACCTGTTTTAGTGACGTACAAAGTCTCATTAACAAGTACTCGTTTCGGCCATTTATAGGTGCGGTGTTTGGAGAAATAGGGTTCAATCTCCCAAGAGTCATAGGGGCGCATAATAGATATGTTCCTCAGAAAATACATCAGACAAGCGGTTAAATTCTGTACCATTATCTGCCGTGATGGACAGAATCTTGTCTTGTTTTAAGATGAGTTTTAAAGCCTGATTGACCGCCTCAGCACTTTTATTTGGAATCAATCGGATAATTTGATGCCTAGTCCTTCGATCAGTTAAGACCAGTAAACAATAATTTTTCACCCTTGTAAGCAGAACCGTATCAATCTCATAATGCCCATTCTCCAATCGCAGATTGATAGCTTCAGGACGCTGTTCGATAGATTGACCAGGGGGTTTAAAATTGGTGCTAGCTTGTTTCTTAAGCGCTTTTCCTTTTCTAGGATAGAGCAGATCCTGTTTTGACAATCCTAATTTTCCATGATG
>NZ_VMMV01000010.1:0-25459 GCF_013277375.1 Streptococcus sp. 3613 | reverse complement strand
TCACGGGTGGTTATGACTTGTCAAAATACTTTTTAGTTTCAGCAATAACGACTGGCGACAAGACTAAGAGGGCAATCAAGTTTGGCAGAACCATCAAGGCGTTGACGATATCTGCGATAATCCAGACCATATCCAACTCGATAAATCCTCCCAACAAGACCATGAGCACAAAGACCACACGGTAAAGCCAGATAAAACGAACTCCAAAGAGAAACTCGAAACAGCGTTCTCCATAATAGTTCCAACCTAGAATCGTCGTAAAGGCAAAGAGAACAAGGAAGATGGTCAAGAGGGCAGGTCCAAAATGTGAAAAGACTGTTGAGAAAGCAGACTGCGTCAAGGCAACCCCATTTAAGTCGCCACTCCAAACACCAGTTACCAAGATGGTCAAACCAGTCAAGGTACAGATAATGAGTGTATCAATAAAGGTTCCTGTCATGGAAATCAAACCTTGCTCTACTGGTTCATTTGTCTTAGCCGCAGCTGCTGCAATGGGAGCAGAACCCAGACCAGATTCGTTTGAGAAGACACCACGCGCCACACCATTTTGAATAGCCATCCGAACGCTAGCACCAGCAAAACCACCTACCGCAGCAAGGGGACTAAAAGCTGAGGTAAAGACTAAAGCGATTGTGTCAGGGATTTTTCCGATATTAAAGAAAATAACTGTAAGAGTTCCCAAAATATAAATGATAGCCATAAAAGGAACAACAGTAGTTGAAACCTTAGAAATAGACTTGAGTCCGCCAAAGACTGCAATCGCTACAAAGACAGACAAGACGAGAGCTGTGATGGCTGGTGAAATCGTCGTTGTATTTTGGATGGATTCTGTAATCGAGTTGACTTGAGTGAAGGTTCCGATCCCCAAGAGAGCAACCAATACTCCTGCTACTGCAAACAAAACAGCAAGTGGTCGCCACTTTTCTCCCATTCCTAGAAGGATATAGTGCATGGGACCTCCCGCAACCGCACCATGATCGTCCTTGGTGCGGTATTTGATGGCCAAGAGTCCTTCCGCATACTTGGTAGCCATTCCAAAGAAAGCCGCCATCCACATCCAAAATAGAGCTCCTGGTCCACCAACCTTGATAGCCGTCGCAACTCCTATAATATTCCCTGTTCCAACGGTTGATGCCAAGGCTGTACACAGAGCTGCAAAACTGGATACATCACCATGTCCCTTATCCTGGATAAAAATAAGCTGGAAGGCCTTGGGCAGACGCAAAACCTGCAAGAGTCCTAGACGGACCGTTAGGTAAATCCCTGTTCCGACCAATAAAATCAAGAGGGGCGGTCCCCAAGCAAAAGCATCGATTGATTTAAGCAATTCTAACATTTCCTTCTCCTATCTTTTCAACCCCAAAAGAAAGAGCACATGCAAGATACATGTACTCTGGAATGCTTAGATAAATGCTAAAAAGCGGTCTATCCTAGCTCTGTCCTTTTACCTGAGAGTTTGAGCAGTTGCCTGCCTTGCCCCTTCGGTGCCTTTACGGTCTCTCCAGAGTTCCGTCCATTTACAGTCATGGAAAATCAAACGATTCCCCACTTCTATTAAACTTCATTCGGTGTTGGTATTTAATTGATTCTTATTTTACAAAAAATGTTGGCTTTTGTCAATGGATTTTGGGAAAATCTTATTTGACTCAGTAGAAAAAGATTGAGCATTCCCATGTGCGTGAGGTGCTGTTAATTAAATCAATCTGTTTCACTCCTAGTCTACACGATATAAGAATTGTTCTGGTTTATTATGTACTGGAAATGAAGCACGATAGATGATTCTATCTTTACTAATATCCGAAGCGTCTGATATTAATCCATCCATTGATGTCTCATCAGGTATTCTAACACCTGCTGGTATGAATTGAATAAAGACTCCAAAAGATGGACCTGAATAGCGAGCTCGTAGAAAATCATTGACTATTTCTGATTCTGCAAGGTCAACTGTAAATTGTTCTGGAGCCACTAGCCCATCCTTACTAAAAACTAAGTCTTCTCCACCATTTCCTTTACTCCATTTTCCTTCAATACTAGAGAAATCTCCATTTTTTATGGCATTAATATCCATTTTGCTAGAAACATTTTTGTTAGTGGAAGATGCTGTTTCAGCAAATTTTTCTGTTACAGATTTCCAAGTCAGGCTAGATAGATTCATTCTAGTACCAGGACTGACTTCATCCTCTGTCTTAGCTTCTTTAACCTTCTCTAATTTGTCCCCACTACTATTCAATTTCCAAATGGTATAAATAGTTTGTGGATCTCCTGCAAACGGATTCCACTGGGTATAAAGTTTCCCATCTTCTAGGAGATAGGCCTTAAAGCGTGTTCCAAGCATCTGCATTTTATTTTCAGCATTGGTGAGGCGAATGACTTTCTGATCTTTGAGCGTAAAAATATCTAAAATCTCACTACCATTTTTAGAAGATATAATCAATTCATCAATGCCATTTTTATCCATATCAACCATTGCATAGGTGAAGGCTTGACTGCGTTCTGCCATCCCTGCATAGATATTAGCAGTTAGATTGATGTTATCCTTAACCTCTGACTTATGGTCTAAAATAAATTCATAATCCTTCAAAATACTATTATAAGGACTGTAATCTACGGTTGATTTAGTTTTCTCTGTCCCTTTGTCTGCACTACTCCCGCTAGGAAGCTTATCTGAAACTGATTTCCAGCTTAAAGTCTCCAGAGAAATGGGAGAACCGACCCCAAGATCCGCTAGTTCTTGAGCTTCCTTAGCCTTTACCAAAGACTGCCCATCTTCACTAAATTGGTAGTGAGCATAGATGTGACTCGTTGCTGTACCAGCTCCACGATAGAGCAGAGAATTATCTGGCAAGATACCGACTGTCATTCTCTCACCAATCTGGTCTAAACGATTTTCTTGATTAGTCAAACGAATCACCTTTTCGTCTTTCAGCGTACGAATATCAAGTAAACTCTTTTCGCCACTCTTCATTTCAAGAGCAAGCAAGAGTTCATCGACTCCATCATTATTCAAATCCGTCTTGTGGTAAACCACATCTGTATAAAATCCTTGAGAAGATTTCACTTGACTAGCTAGGGGATTGACATCCATACCTTTCGGCAAGGTTCCTTTCGCTACTTTTTCATAGTCATCCAAAACTTTATTATAGTAACTGTAGTCTATTTCTGGACTTGCTACTTCCTCGGATGCTGGTTCCGCGCTTTTATTCCAAGGTAGATACTGACAACCTCCTAGAACTAATGTCAGTGAAAGTGTTGTGGCTAATAATAACTTTTTCATATTATTCCCTTATCTAAGTGAAAGGAATCAGCCTGTGCTAATTCCTTTCACTATTTTTATTCTATTTAACCCACTTACCTGAGCCATCTACTTTGTAGCCATCTGGAGTACGTTCGTTGACTGCCATCTTACCATTTGACTTGAGATAGTAGTCACCTACCCATGTGTTACGAGCATAGCTTCCTTCTGATGTTAGGTAATAGTAAGATTTGTAGCTACTATCATAGATCCACTCACTCTTAGCCATTTTACCATCTGATTTGAGGTAGTAGCTTCCAGCCCAAGCATTACGAGCGTAACTACCTTCTGATGTCAGGTAGTAATAAGACTTATAGTTACTATCATAAATCCACTCGCTCTTCGCCATGTAGCCACCTGACTTAAGGTAGTAATTGCCTGACCAAGCATTTTGAACAAAGTGACCTGAAGCATTTAAGTAGAAGTAAGAATTGTACTGAACATCAAAAATCCATTGATTGACTACTTTAACACCAGCTTGATAGTAAGAAGAACCTGACCAGCCAGTCTGACCTGAGGTAGAGTTAGTAGATTGTTTTGGAGTTTCAGTAGTTGTTGGTGTTGTAGATGATTGTGTTGAAGATACTAGACCAGCAAATTTACCGTCTTTAATACTAAAAATAGGAGATTCTCCTTTGTATTGATGACGAAGCTTAGTCTGAGAATCAATATAAAATTCACTTACATAGGCTTCATATTTGTATTCACCATCAGGAATCGATTCATATGAATAAGAGTCAATGCTGCTTTTTGTTAAATCATAGGATCTCAATCTAACACTTGCTCCGGTGTCATTATCCACAACCTCTTTTGTTTTAGCATTAACAAGCTTCGTTCTTACAATAATAGAATCTTGCTTACTATTCCAATTATTAACAAAATTAGGATTAACACTATCAATTGAAAAAGTGACAGAAACGCCACGATTTTTATCATAACCAACCAAACTTAGATTGACCTTGTGATCAACATTACCAACTGCAACAATGTCATCAGCATGCACTGTTTTTGCTGAAAAAGGTAGAACTCCCGCTGTGTCAATAGTTGACAATACTCCGACTGTTGAAAGTGCCAAAGCACATACTAATAATTTCTTTTTGTTCATGTTTTTAATTTCCTTTATTTTTTAGTCTTTATTTGTTTAAAGTGCAACATTTATCTATCCGACAAAACGATGATTCTTTACACGAAAGACAACAGATTGTCCATCATATACCTTACCATCTTGTCCTTTTCCTTTGATAACAAAGAGATAACTTCCATCTGGAGTTGCACTAAAGAAGTGACGAGTTTGAAAAACACGTAGACTTGGACTGTAAGTAGCAGTAAAATGAGCATCTGTAGAAACCTTACCTGTATTTACATCAATTAAGGCAAAATCATAGGCTACTTGATAAGATGAAGATGGAGTACTAGGTAGAGCAATATCGATATAGGTCATAGCATCATTGACATGGTAAAGGCTTATTCCTAATGATGTTGCTTGTGAACTGCTGGCTGTATGAGTTCCCTTAGAGCGGATCCACTTACCTGATCCATCAACTTGATAACCATCTGGTGTACGCTCATTCACTGCCATCTTACCATTTGACTTGAGATAGTAGTCACCTACCCATGTGTTACGAGCATAGCTTCCTTCTGATGTTAAGTAATAGTAAGAGCTGTAGTTACTGTCATAAATCCATTCACCTTTAGCCATCTTGCCGTTTGACTTGAGATAATAGTTACCCACCCAAGTATTACGGGCGTAACTTCCTTCCGACGTTAGGTAGTAATATGAACCATAATTCTTATCATAAATCCACTCGCTTTTAGCCATATATCCACCTGACTTGAGGTAGTAGTTTCCTACCCAAGCATTTTGAACATAATTACCTGAAGCATCTAGGTAGAAGTAGGAATTATAGTTCTTATCAAAAATCCACTTACTGGTAACTTTGCTACCATTTTGGTAGTAGGACGAACCTGACCAGCCATCTTTTTGACTCGTTGTTGATTGGTTAAAAGTCTTTGGAGTTGAGGAAGCTGTTGTTTTACCAGTCAACTTCTTAACAGCCTCTTTAAACTCTTCTACAGTCCCCTTCCACTCTATGTAATTGGCACCAGACTTATTTTCAAGAGCTATATAATTTCGAGCAGTTTCTTCGAAATAAGATAATTCTGGAGTGGTTTTTGTAGCCCAAATAATGGGACGATTAGCAGTTCCCTTCCATCCTTTAAATACTTCTGAATCTTTTGGAACAAGAATATAATATTTAGCAGTTGGATTAAGCGTTTGTGTGTCAGCCTGCACTGTTTGCGCTGAAAAAGGTAGAACTCCTGCTGTGTCCACAAGAGAGACCAATCCAAATGTTGCAGCCGCTAGGCTAGTTACTAAAACTGTTTTTGACTTCATCATCAAAAATCTCCTTTAAAATTTTATTGTTTACGATTACAGTATAGCATGCTATTTATCTTATTTACGAAAAGCGTATCTATATTTACCTTTATTGAACAAATACCCCCCCCCCCCCCGAAAAAAGCGTAACTATATTTACTTTTTTCTAAAAATTCCCTTAAAAATTGGTAGAATTATGATAGAATGGAAAAAAGGACTTGAGGAGATTTAGGATGCAAGATGAAAGTGTTTATGGATTAGTCTATAAGGCCATCCGTGAGGAGAGAGGGTTTACTCAGAAGGAAGCTGCTGGAACTACAGTGACTCCACATTTTTTACGTCAGTTTGAGCAAGGGAAATCTCGAATAACCATTCAAAAATTTGAAGAGATTCTTTCTAATATTGGAATTGATAAGGAGACCTTTGATAGTCTCAAAACGCAGATGTTTCCAACTGAATTTCATAAATTACAGGCTCAAGTTGCTGATTTGGCCTATAAGCGTGAATTTAAAAAGATCCTTAGCTTGATTAATCAGCCTCTGGAAAATCCTGGAATCGCTGAACACTATGTAATCGCCAATCGTGTAGTCAATAAATTTGCTATCGCAAACATCATCGGCGATTCTTTTCTGACTCCAAAAGACTATCAAGAACTAGAATATATCAAGAACTATCTAAGTGAATTAGACGACTGGAACAAAATTGAGGTCAATATCTTTTCATCTATCCTGCCTCACTTTTCAATCGAATTTTTAGATTATAGACTCTACCACTTATTAGATACTCTAAAAAAACAGACTGAATACCATTCAATCCGTACTGCTGACTACTATATTGCCTGCTTAAGAACTGCTATCAAGCATTACTCTGTTAATGGCTACTATGACAAAGCTGAGAGCTTAGCTATGAAAACCTTGGAAGTGATTAATACTTTCCCTCTACTGAGCACCAAGATGACAGAGATGATTAGTCTTTCCATGGAACGGGCTAATAATTTTCTCAGAAAAGATGATGTCAGAGGTCTAGAGCTTGCTAAGCATATCTTTGCCAGTCTTGATAACTTTGAAAAGGTCTATCCAAATCAACTTCTGACTCGAATGAGAGAGGATTTCTTTGTTACTGTCACACAACTCAATCACACTGGACAACCTTTAGATGTCTAGGTTAGAAATCAAAAAGCTTGAGGAACAACATATTTCCTCAGGCTTTTCTTATCCTCTAAAAGTCACAATAGTTGCGCCACTCCCTCCAGCATTTTGTGGGGCATAGCCGAAACTCTTGACATGCTTATTTCTTTGTAGGTATTTGGTGACACCTTCACGGATGACACCTGTTCCGATACCATGGATGATATCAACTTGAGCCATATTATTAAGCAAGGCTTGATCGATAAAGGCATCTAGCTCATTCATAGCTTCTTCATAGCGTTTGCCTCGAAGATCTAGTCTGGCTTGAGGTCCTCGCCCAGAAGTTCGTTTCACAACATTGACCTGTTTCTTCTTGACTTGCTTTTCTTGCTGGGCTTGAACGAGGTCAAATTCTTTCTCTTCTAAAGTCATCTTAATCAAGCCAACTTGGGCTTCCCAGCGGCCATCTTTGAGTTGACTGGTCAAGGTACCACGCTGACCATAACTGAGAACCACGATATCATCTCCCACCTTTGGAGCACGTTTTTTCTTGGCCTTTTGAAGAACCTTGTTTTTGGACAAATCTACTTTTTCAGGAGCCAATTTTTTCAATTTGGCCTTGGCTTCTATGATTTCGTGGGGTTTAAGTTGAGATTTGCTGTGGAGATTTTTAAGAATCTGGTCACTCTCACTTAGAGCCATGTCCACAATCTCAGCGGCCTGTTCACGCGCCTTATTAAGCTCGGTTTCCTTTTCACGATTGAGTTCGTTGTAAAGTTTTTTGAGAGCACGGTTCATCTTGAGATTTTCTTGCTCCACCTCACGGATATTGTCCAAGCGTTTGCGGCTCTCTAGCGTCTGCTCTTCCAGCTGCTCAATAATCCGATTGACATCATTGTCCTGATCGACCTGCTGGCTGGCATCCCCTACGATAACTTCAGATAGACCTAGACGTTTGGCAATTTCAAAGGCATTGCTTCGGCCAGGCACACCCTGCATAAAGCGATAGGTTGGGCGAAGAGTTGCAGTATCAAACTCCATGCTGGCATTTTGCACAAAGGCTGTCTCAATACCGTAGGCCTTGAGTTCTGGATAGTGGGTGGTCGCCATGGTCTTGACCTGACGCAGGCGAAGGTCCTCCAGAATAGCCATGGCAAGGGCTGCTCCCTCTTGGGGATCAGTACCAGCCCCCAACTCATCCAAAAGTAAGAGTGAATGTTGGTTAACCTTGCCAAGAATATCCACGATATTGGTCATGTGACTAGAGAAGGTAGACAAGCTCTGCTCAATAGACTGCTCATCTCCAATATCGGCAAAGATTTCTTCAAAAATACCAACACGACTTCCCTTGTCTGCTAAAATCGGCAAACCAGACTGAGCCATGACCTGCGTCAAGCCCAGAGTTTTAAGCATGATGGTCTTACCACCAGTATTGGGACCTGTAATAACAATGGCTGTTAAATCTTGACTAAAATGGACATCATTTGCGACGGCATTTTTGACCAGAGGATGGCAGACATGGAGCAGTTGAATCTCTTGATTTTCTGACAGCTGAGGAACGACCGCTTGTCTTTCTTGGATAAAGCGGACCTTGGCACGAATCAAGTCCAGATGACCGATAATCCAAGCATCATTGGCAATCTCAGCCGCATGAGGGCGAACACGCTCCGAGATTTCTTGGAGAATGCGAAGCATTTCATAACGCTCATCTGCTCGCAAACTGGCAATTTCTTCGCTCAGTTTGACCACCTCACGGGGTTCAATATAGACGGTATTTCCACTAGCAGAAATATCATGAACAACACCTGCAATCTTATTGCGGTAGGTGTTTTTGACTGGTAAAACCTGACGGCCGTTTCTGCTGGCAATAATCCCTTCTGTCAACATCTGCGCTTTTTGCTTGAGCAAATCCTGTAAAACATCGCGTACCTGACTCTCGCTATCATGGATTTTTCGACGGATGCGCGCCAATTCTTCACTGGCAAAATTTTCAATGAAACCTGCATCATTAAAAGCTTGGAGATTTCCTTGTAATTGCGGAAAATCATGTAATTTCTCAAACCAGAAGGCTAACTCTTCCAAGCTGACATTTTCCAGATTAGCATAAAAACTTTGCAGTTCTCGACTAGCAAGAAGCACGCGCTTCAAGAGGAGAAACTCCTCTATATTGAGGTCTGCCCCCATCTCCAACCGTTTGCAGACTCCTGCAATTTCCTTGGTTGCGAGAATGGTAAAATGCGGTTGCTCAACGAAAAGAGCCTGCATTTCCTTCATCTCAGCAAAAGCCTGTTTGATTTTATCCGCTTTGGCAGTCGGAGCTAGCTGTCTCAATTGCTCCAAGCCCTGCTCAGTCAACAAATGGGGTTCAAACAAGGCCTTGACCTTATTGAACTCTAATGTTTCTAATATTTTCTTGTTCATCTTTATTTCCTCGTCTTTGAATGTCTAGGTGTGGTAGCTTTTTACATTCTGATAGATTCTAGTCAATCTGTAAACAAAGGGCTAGGAAATTTCCTGCCCTTTTTATCCGATTAAATTTGTCACCCAGATTTGTTTGAGCCAACTGGTTGTTACTGGTATGCTCTGGATGATGTGTTTTGCGACAATACTCTTTTCAAGAGGATTTTGTATAGCTGCCATGGGAATGGTTGCTAGTATGGTCAAGGTCATTTGCAAGACAAATAAGGTCACTAACATGGACAAGATCCCTGCTGAAACTTGGAACAACTTACCACCCAGTTTTTTACTAGGAATCAAGTGTAAGAGGAGACCAAGCAAACGACCGATGCTATAGACAACCCCGAAAACCAACAAGTAGCCGATCCCTGCGTAAAAGACCTTATCCAACTGAAAGAGTTGATCCGATGGGAAAAAGAAAGTTCCCTGACCTTCCTGCGGATTTGCATAAGGGAGCAGCAAATGAAATTGCTCTCCAAGTCCCTTATAAAACTGGCCAGCCATAAAAGCCGATGCCATGGCTGAAATCAGGTAATAAACCTGTAAGAGCAGGCCTCTCCGATAGCCGATATAAAATCCCCAAGCCAAGACCAATAGAAGAAGGAGTGAAATCATAAGGAGTCCTCAATCTTGCTCTGTTCTTGCTTGCAAGTCACAAGCTTGTGACGGAGTTCTTCTAGCTCTTGCTCCTTATCGTCAAATTCAATCTCACGGCTGAGCTGAGTTGATAAACAGTTGACTGCCAACAAAAGAGCGATGGTTTCATCGTCTGCACTAGGCATTTGTTCTTTAATTGCTTGGTATTTTTCTGTCGCAACCTTGGCGATTTCCTCCATAAAAAGGTTATCATGCTCGCTTGTCAAGGTTAATGATTTTTTCCCGAATGTAAATTTGAATCGATTTAGATTTGCCATAAAATTCACCTCACGATATTATACCAAAATTCGCTAATTTTGTCAGTTTTTACAAATTTGCCTGCTTTTATGGTACAATAGAAACTATGGCAAGTATAACACTCACACCAAGTGAAAAGAAGATTCAGGCTTTTCTTGAACACTATCAAACCAGTCTGGCTCCTAGTAAGAATCCCTATATCCGCTACTTTTTGAGACTGCCTCAGGCAACGGTTTCTATCTATACTTCTGGAAAGGTCTTGCTTCAGGGTGAAGGAGCTGAGAAATATACTCGTTTCTTTGGCTATCAAGTTGTAGAGGAAACCAGCGGACAAAATCTTCCTTTGATTGGGACAGATGAGGTGGGAAATGGTTCCTACTTTGGTGGACTTGCAGTTGTGGCTTCCTTTGTCACACCTGACCAGCATGCTTTCTTGCGAAAACTCGGTGTGGGGGATTCTAAAACTCTGACCGACCAAAAGATTCGTCAGATTGCCCCTATCCTCAAGGACAAAATCCAGCACCAGGCACTGCTTCTCTCACCAAGCAAGTACAACGAGGTCATCGGAGACCGCTACAATGCTGTTTCGGTTAAGGTTGCCCTCCATAACCAGGCTATCTATCTCCTTCTTCAAAAAGGCGTTCAACCTGAGAAAATTGTGATTGATGCCTTTACCAGTGCTAAAAATTATGACAAGTACTTGGCACAAGAGGCCAATCGTTTCAGCAATCCTATCAGCTTAGAAGAAAAGGCTGAGGGCGAATACTTGGCTGTCGCAGTTTCTTCTATCATTGCGCGTGATCTCTTTCTGGAAAATCTAGAAAATCTAGGACGAGAACTGGGTTATCAACTTCCAAGTGGAGCTGGAACAGCTTCTGATAAGGTAGCTAGCCAGATTTTACAAGCCTATGGTATGCAGGGACTCAACTTCTGTGCCAAATTGCACTTTAAAAATACTGAAAAAGCGAAAAAACGCTTAGAAAGGTAAGTTATGAATTCATTTAAAAATTTCCTAAAAGAGTGGGGATTATTCCTCCTGATTCTGTCATTACTAGCTTTAAGTCGTATCTTTTTTTGGAGTAATGTCCGCGTAGAAGGACACTCCATGGATCCTACCCTAGCGGATGGCGAAATTCTCTTTGTCGTTAAGCACCTCCCTATTGACCGTTTTGATATCGTGGTGGCCCATGAGGAAGATGGCAATAAGGACATCGTCAAGCGCGTCATCGGAATGCCTGGCGATACCATCCGTTACGAAAATGATAAACTTTACATCAATGACAAAGAGACAGATGAACCTTATCTAGCTGACTATATCAAACGCTTCAAGGATGACAAACTCCAAAGCACCTACTCAGGCAAGGGATTTGAAGGAAATAAAGGAACTTTCTTTAGAAGTATCGCTCAAAAAGCTCAAGCCTTCACAGTTGATGTCAACTACAACACCAACTTTAGCTTTACAGTTCCAGAAGGAGAATACCTTCTCCTCGGAGACGACCGCTTGGTTTCGAGCGACAGCCGCCACGTAGGTACCTTCAAAGCAAAAGATATCACAGGGGAAGCTAAATTCCGCTTCTGGCCAATCACCCGTATCGGAACATTTTAAGAAATCGAAGAGGCCGAGAGTCAGCAATCTCAGCCTCTTCTTCTATCGTGAGAATATGATTATTCACTATCCAGTTTGATTAAGATAGAAACAAAGTTATACTCAATGAAAATCNNGTCAGTAACATATATACGGCAAGGCGAAGCTGACGTGGTTTGAAGAGATTTTCGAAGAGTATTAACTCTCACCTATTTATGCAAAGGAAGCTTATGGAAGTTTATTTTTCAGGAACCATTGAACGGATTATTTTTGAAAATCCCAGCAATTTTTATCGTATCCTCCTCCTAGAAATCGACGATACAGACGCAGAGGATTTTGATGATTTTGAAATCATTGTCACGGGCACTATGGCTGATGTGATTGAGGGAGAAGACTATACTTTTTGGGGACAAATTGTCCAGCACTCCAAGTATGGGGAGCAACTGCAAATCAGTCGTTATGAACGCGCAAAACCAACTAGCAAGGGATTGGTCAAGTACTTTTCAAGTAGCCATTTCAAGGGAATTGGTCTCAAGACAGCTCAGAAAATTGTGGATACCTACGGTGACAATACCATTGACGAAATTCTGCAACACCCAGAAAAGCTAGAAGGTATCTCAGGACTCTCTGCCAAAAATCGCGAGGCTTTCGTTTCCACTCTCCGCCTCAACTACGGAACCGAGATGGTTTTGGCCAAACTGGCCAACTACGGCATTCCCAACAAACTAGCCTTTCAGATTCAAGACTTTTACAAGGAAGAAACCCTTGATGTGGTTGAAAATTATCCCTATCAGCTGGTTGAAGATATCAAAGGATTGGGATTTACCATTGCTGACCAACTAGCTGAGGAACTAGGCATCGAAAGTCAGGCTCCTGAACGCTTCCGTGCCGGTCTAGTTCATAGTCTTTTTCAGGCCTGTATGGAAACAGGGGATACCTATGTTGAAGCACGGGATTTGCTGGAACAAACCCTTACTCTCCTTGAATCTTCTCGCCCCGTGGAACTGGACCCCAGCCAAGTGGCTCAAGAACTCTCCTACCTGATCGAAGAAGACAAGGTTCAGCAGATTGATACCAAAATTTTTGACAACAGCCTCTTTTTCGCTGAGGAAGGCATCCGCAGTCACTTGATTCGTATCCTTGAAAAAGGAAAACAGAAGAGCCAAGATTTAGAAACTATTCAAAAACATATCACTACTGTCGAGGAAGAACTGGGGATTGAGTATGATAGCATTCAAAAACAGGCTATTTGTGACGCTATCCAAAATAAGGTCTTTATCCTGACAGGTGGACCTGGTACTGGTAAGACGACTGTTATCAATGGTATCATCGCTGTTTATGCCCTTTTAGAAGGACTTAACCTCAGGAAGAAAAGCAACCTGCCCATTCTTCTTGCTGCTCCAACTGGACGAGCAGCTCGTCGCATGAATGAATTGACAGGCTTGCCAAGCGCGACTATACACCGTCACTTGGGAATGACAGGCGACGATGATACTAGTCATCTGGAAGATTATCTGGATGCTGACTTCATCATCGTAGATGAATTTTCCATGGTGGATACTTGGCTGGCCAATCAACTCTTCTCCAACATCTCTTCTAACAGTAAGATTCTCATCGTGGGAGATAGCGATCAGCTACCGTCTGTCAGCCCTGGACAAGTTCTAGCTGACCTCCTTCATATTCCTTTAATTCCTCAGACTCGCTTGGAAAAAATTTACCGGCAAAGCGAAGAATCAACCATCGTCACCCTAGCTAGTCAGATTCGACAGGGCATCCTGCCAGCTGATTTCACCCAGAAAAAAGCAGACCGTTCCTACTTTGAAATTGCTAGTGGCCATATTCCTGCTACCATTGAAAAGATCTTAGGCGCTGCCCTCAGAAGTGGCATCCCTGCCCGTGATATCCAAGTTCTGGCTCCCATGTACCGAGGGACTGCAGGGATTGATTCCATCAACCAGCTCATGCAAGACCTTCTCAATCCACCACAAAAAGACCAACTCAGTTTTGAAGCTCCCCAGTGCCACTATCGTAAGGGAGACAAGGTCATTCATTTGGTCAACGATGCTGAAATCAATGTCTTTAATGGAGATTTGGGAGCCATCACAGACCTGATTCCTGGTAAATACACCGAGTCGAAACAAGACGAGATTGTCATTGATTTTGATGGCAACGAAGTCTCTTACCCACGTAACGAATGGTACAAGATTCGCCTAGCCTATGCCATGAGTATCCATAAGTCTCAGGGAAGTGAGTTTCCTGTTGTCATCCTACCTATCACCAGTGCTAGTAGGCGTATGCTGGAGCGCAATCTCATCTATACAGCCATTACACGCGCCAAAAGCAAGCTTATCTTACTAGGCGAATTACAGGCCTTCGACTATGCCACCCAGCATATCGGAACTGCCCGAAAAACCTATCTGATTGAACGCTTCAGTGATTTATTGGAAACTGTTGAAGAAAAGCAACCAGCTATCTCTGAAACAACCACATCAAGTATCTCTGAACAATCCTACATCCTAACCGAAGAAAATTGGGACAGCATCCCAGCCATGATTGGGATTACAGATGCAGACCTCAAAGAGATTTTTGGAAAATAGTGCATAAGAAAACCCACCAATTCAGGTGGGATTTTTGTTTATTAAGATTATTTAACTGTTGCTGTGCTTGTAATCAATTCAACAGCTTTTTTGATTGTGATATCATGTTTCAACATATCAGCTGAAAGCAAGCTTTGTACTTGTGCAACTTCCATGTTGTAATCTGCTGCCAATTGCTCAATTTCTTTTTGGATTTCTTCTTCTGAAGCATCAAATCCTTCAGCTTTGGCAACTGCTTCAATAACAAGGTTAGTCTTAGTACGTGACTCAGCTTCTGCTTGGTATTGATTGTGAAGGTCTTCTTGAGTAGTTCCAGTGATTTGGAAGTACATGTCAGGGTTGATACCTTGACGTTGCAAGTTTCCAAGGAATTCGTTTACTGAGCGGTGAACTTCTTCGTGAATCATTTCTTCTGGAAGTTCTACGATTTCAGCGTTTTCTACAGCTTTATCAATTGCTGCACCTTCAACTGCATCTTTGTAAGCTTCTTCTTTAGCAGCAGCCAATTCCTTACGGTATTTTTCTTTCAATTCAGCAAGTGTTTCAACTTCTTCGTCGATGTCTTTTGCAAGCTCATCGTCAAGAGCTGGAACTTCTTTAGCTTTTACTTCGTGGATAGTTGTCACGAATTTAGCTTCTTTACCTGCAAGGTCTTCTGCTTGGTAGTCTTCTGGGAATGTTACAACGACATCAACAGTTTCACCAGCTGAGTGACCTACCAATTGGTCTTCGAAACCAGGGATGAATTGACCTGAACCAAGTCCAAGTGAGAAGTTTTCACCTTTTCCGCCATCAAATTCAACACCGTCGATAGAACCAACGAAGTCAATGACAACAGTGTCGCCGTTTTCAGCAGCAGCTTCTTTGATAACCAATTCAGCCAAGTTGTTGCGTTCGCGTTCGATACGCTCTTCAACGTCAGCATCAGTTACTTCTTTTTCTACATCTACTGATACTTCAAGGTTTTTGTAGTCACCCAATTTTACTTCAGGTTTTGTAACAACTTCAGCAGTGATAACCCAGTCTTGACCTTTTTCCATTGAAGTTACGTCAATTTTTGGTTGAGCAACCACTTCAAGACCAGCTTCTTTTACAGCTGCTTCATAAGCATTTGGCAAAAGAGCGTTCATAACATCTTGGTAAAGTGACTCTTCACCAAATTTTTTGTCGAAGATAGGGCGTGGAAGGTGACCTTTACGGAAACCTGGAACATTAAGAGATTTCTTCACTGAGTTGAAGACACGGTCCAATTCTGGTTTGATTTGGTCTTGAGAGATAGTGAAAGTCAAGACACCACGGTTTGTTTCTTTGTTTTCAAATGATACAGACATTCTGTCATTTCTCCTTAAAATTTTTTAAATACAGTCTATTATAACATTTTCTATAAATAAAATCTAGACTAATGCAGACAATTATAGACAACAAGCCTTTTTGCTAACTAAATGAAAGTTCTATAATGAAGTTAGTCACCCAGCCCTCCTAAAAATTAGATGTTTTAACTAGCTGATAGCTAGCCCTCTATTTCATTTGATAAGATGCTTGATGCTGTTAGGCTGACAAGCCAAGGCTAAGATTAGCCTTGGTTTAGCTGACAAAACTGCTTCAAGGGTTCCTCTTGTCAAATGAAAGCAAAATAATTGCCCTCAATCTCACCATTTTTTTTGGGACATAATCACTTTCGATTGACAGTTTGTTCTACACTTTCAAGGATGGAATAGACATCAAAAAGAACCCTGCTTTTCTGAAAAAGAGGTCTTCTTGCTAAGTTTATACTCAATGAAAATCAAAGAGCAAACTAGGAAGCTAGCCACAGGTTGCTCAAAGCACCGCTTTGAGTTTGCAGATAAAACTGACACGGTTTGAAGAGATTTTCGAAGAGTATTAATTTACATAAATAGCCAGTGTTTGATAAGGTTTGAGTAGAATTTTCTCAGACACTTCTGCGTCTTCATAGTTTGAAATCAAAATTTGTCCATTTTGGTAGGCTACTGGCAAATCGATTTCCACTTCTGTGGCATAAAAATTATTGAGCACAAGTAACTTTTCAGCCTCATACTGACGTTCAAAAGCATAGACTTGCTTGCTATCTTCAAAGGCTGGTTTGTAACTTCCTTCTGAGATGATAGGCATTTCCTTACGCAGTCGAATCAAGTCTTGGTAGAAGGTGAAAATCGGACCTTGGATTTCATTTTCTACATTGATGTGAGGGTAGGATTTTCCTGCATTGAGCCAAGGAGTCCCTACTGTGAAGCCTGCATTTTCAGAAGCATCCCACTGCATAGGAATTCGTGAATTATCACGCGACTTAGCTTGAATAATCTGGAAGGCTTTTTCCTGACTCTTCCCTTCCTCTAAGAGCATCTGATAGGCATTGAGCGATTCGACATCCACATAATCAGCAATAGAATCATAGTCTGGGTCAATCATCCCGATTTCCTCGCCCATATAGATATAAGGTGTCCCACGTGAAAGGTGAATACTGGCCGCTAGCATGGTAGCTCCTTCCTTGCGGAAGTTTTGAATATCAACAAAACGGTTTAAAGCGCGTGGTTGGTCGTGATTGTTCCAGAAGAGAGCACTCCAACCACCTTTATCACTCATTTCCTTGCCCCAGCTATGGTAAAGACTCTTCAAAATCAAAGGGAGCCAAGGTCCACTTTTGTCCATCCTTATAGTCCACCTTGAGATGATGAAAATTAAAGGTCATGGATAATTCCTGACGGTCAGGCGACGAATAAAGGACACAATTTCCCATGGTGGTTGAGGACATTTCCCCAACTGTCATAAAACTATCGTCTGATCCAAAAGTGGCTTGATTCATCATACGCAAATAGTCATGAACGATGGGCTTGTCTGTGTAAGCTGGCTTTCCTTCATTTTCAGGACAATCCACTAAAACCTCGTCCTTGCCAATTAAATTGATCACATCAAATCGGAAACCTTTGACACCCTTGTCGCGCCAGAAATTAACAACCTTGAAAAGCTCCTTACGGACATTGGGATTGCTCCAGTTAAGGTCAGCCTGGGTCTCATCAAAGAGGTGAAGGTAGTATTTCCCTGTATTCCCAAAGGGCGCCCATGCAGAGCCACCAAACTTAGACTGCCAGTCTGTTGGTTGGTCTTGGATGAAGAAAAAGTCTTGGTAGTACTTGTCACCAGCTAGGGCTTTCTGAAACCATTCATGCTCTGTCGAACAATGATTGAGTACCATGTCCAGCATAAAGTCAATCTTATGCTCTTTACCGACACGCACCATTTCCTCAAAATCAGTCATATCACCAAAAAGAGGATCCACTGCCATATAATCTGAAATATCGTAACCATTATCCCGTTGAGGGCTTGGATAGAATGGATTGAGCCAGACCATATCCACGCCCAGTTTGGCTAAATAGGGGATTTTTTCGATAATCCCACGGAAGTCCCCAATACCATTTCCAGTGGTGTCTTTGTAAGATTTTGGATAGATTTGATAGACTACTTTTCCTTTATCAAGTGTCATCTGTTTCTCCTTTTCTGATAAAAGGGAGGAAGCAGTCTTCCGTCCCTATTTGTGCTATTTCAATTATACTCAATGAAAATCAAAGAGCAAACTAGGAAACTAGCCGCAGGCTGTACTTGAGTACGGCAAGGCGACGTTGACGTGGTTTGAAGAGATTTTCGAAGAGTATAAAACAAAAAAACCGCCTAGATAATACCTAAACGGGTACTTGAAATAACCTAACAAGTTACAACTTAGCTAGTCCATTTAGATATTCATCTATATGGACCACAATCAAAAATCTTAGCCACATAGATACAAACAAATTGCTTGAACTGTTTGCATCCATGGTGACATATCTACAAACACTATCTAAAGTAGCTAAAGTAAAAGTTTTGATTCATCGTTACAGCTTGTCTCTTATTCATTTCTTTTTCTGCTTTCTTTTTTGATGTTTCCTATCTTACCACCTTTTTCATTAGCTGTCAAGAATATTTCAGAATATTTTAAAATTTTTCGAAAATTCTTTCAGTACGCTTTCAAAGATTTTCAAATCAGTCCAACAAAAAAAGGTTTATAATTTCCATAAAAATTGACATGGAAATTATAAAACCATTATTAGTTTAACCCTTGTTGGTAACGTGCCAATTCGGCTTGGTTCGCCCAAACATAGTGACCTGGACGGATTTCTACCATAGATGGCTTATCAGTCTCATAATCGTGTTGACTTGGGTCGTAAACCTTCAAGACCTTCTTACGTTCCAAGATTGGATCTGGGATTGGTACCGCTGAAAGCAAGGCTTGAGTATATGGGTGAATTGGATTGTTAAACAATTCTTCTGTCTCTGCAACCTCTACAATAACACCCTTGTAAATAACTGCGATACGATCTGAAATAAAACGAACAACCGACAAGTCATGGGCGATAAAGAGATAGGTCAAGCCAAGTTCTTTTTGGAATTTTTTGAGCAAGTTCAAGACTTGGGCACGCACAGAAACGTCCAAGGCTGAAATTGGTTCATCCGCAATAACAAAGTCTGGTTGCATGACCAAGGCACGGGCAATACCGATACGTTGACGTTGACCACCTGAAAACTCATGAGGGTAACGAGTCAAATGCTCAGCAAGCAGACCCACTTCACGGATAATATTTTGAACTTTCTCTTCACGCTCTGCTTCATCCTTAAACAAATGGTGATTGTAAAGACCTTCAGAAATAATATAATCAACAGTCGCACGTTCATTCAAACTTGCCGCAGGGTCTTGGAAAATCATCTGGATACGACGAATCAATTCCGCAGCTTGTTCACGCGATTTCTTACCATTAATCTTTTGACCCTCAAAAATGATATCTCCATTACTTGTATCATTGAGACCGATGATAGCACGACCAATAGTTGTTTTCCCACTACCTGACTCACCAACAAGCGAGAACGTTTCTCCCTTGTTGATAAAGAAGTTAGCATTTTTAACCGCGACAAACTTCTTACTTCCTTCACCGAAGGAAATTTCTAAATCTTTAATTTCTACTAATTTTTCAGACATTTCCTTCCTCCTAGTCAGCCAGATGGGCAAATCCCATTTTTTCACAGATCTTATCATGGAGATTTGCAATCACAGCTGGTTTTTCTACTTTTGGAGCATCCTCATGAAGTAGCCAAGTTTTAGCCCAATGTGTCTCTGATACTGAGAATTGAGGAGCTTTTTGTTCGAAGTCAATCTGCATTGCATAGTCAGAACGCAAGGCAAAGGCATCCCCTTTCAGGTCAGTATAAAGTGACGGAGGTGTTCCTGGGATTGAGTAAAGATCCCCTTTATCATCAGCAAGCTGAGGCAAGCTAGACAAGAGACTCCATGTATATGGATGGCAAGCGTCATAGAAGACTTCCTCAACAGTTCCATACTCAACGATTTCTCCTGCATACATAACCGCTACCTTATCCGCAATACTTGCTACCACACCAAGGTCGTGAGTGATAAAGATTGTTGTGAAATGATACTCGTTTTGTAAAGATTTTAGCAAATCAATAATCTGAGCTTGAATGGTTACATCCAAGGCAGTTGTTGGCTCATCACAGATCAAGACATCAGGTCGGCAGGCAAGGGCAATCGCAATAACGATACGTTGACGCATTCCTCCAGAATATTGGAATGGGTATTCATCAAAACGTCTATCTGCATCTGGAATCCCAACCTTATTCATGTAGTCAATGGCCAATTCTTTTGCTTCCTTGGCTGTTTTTCCTTGGTGTTTTACAATAACTTCTGTAATCTGGCTACCAATTGTTTTAATGGGGTCCAAACTAGTCATTGGATCCTGGAAGATAGTCGCAATCTTAGCACCACGAATTTGTTCCCAATCCTTGTGAGAAGATAAAGCTGTCAAATCCTGACCACGGTAGTCAATACTACCTTGGGCAATGCGACCATTTTCTTCGAGCATACCTGTGAAGGTCTTTGTCAAAACAGATTTACCTGATCCTGACTCACCTACCAAGGCTAATACTTCTCCTTCAACTAGTTCAAGGGAAACGCCGCGAATGGCTGTCAATACTTTGTCACGAACGTCAAATTCCACGACAATATCGCGAGCAGTCAAAATTACATTTTTTTCTTTTGTCATTTCTACTCCTATCTATGTGTACGTGGATCACTAGCATCCGCTAAGTTTTGACCAACTACGAAAAGGGACAAGGATACCAAGACAAGAGTTGTCAATGGAATCCAGAACAAGTAAGCATTGGTTGTTACGTTTTGTGAATAATCCGAAATCAAACGACCCAAACTTGGCACGGTAATCGGTAATCCTAGACCGAAGAAAGACAAGAAGGCTTCGTATGAGATAAAGCTTGGAAGCATTTGAGTCATGGTTGTCACAATAACAGATACCAATTGTGGCATGATGTTTTTGGCAACAATCTTCAAGGTTGGTGTTCCCAAAGTACGTGACGCCAAGTTGTATTCCAAATCACGGTAACGCAAGATTTGCACACGGATCATGAAGGCAATCCCAATCCATGTCGTCACACTCATAGCAAAAATCAGATTCCAGAATCCAGCTCCGATTGAGTAAGTCAAGACAATGACAATCAAAAGAGATGGGATGTTTGAGATGACGTTATAAACTTCCATCATGACACGGTCAACTGATTTTGAAATTCCCCAAATACCACCGACAAAAACACCGATAACCAAGTTAATCACTGTCGCAATCACAGAAATGAGGATAGAGTTACGAGCTCCAAACCAGACACCGTCAAAGAGTGATTTACCGTTACTGTCTGTACCGAACCAATGCTCAGCATTTGGCTTGATATAACGAGCACTAAAGTCGTTTACCTTGCTGACATCATTGAAATCAAACTTAGAAAACATTGGGTAGATGAAACTCATCAAAATGATGGCTACCAAGATTCCCAACATGACTACAGTTGATTTTTTCTTCATAAATTGTCTAAACACTGATTTCCAGTAAGAATATGCTGGCGCATCAATAGTTTCAGAGGCAAAATCGTCACGTTTTACAAACTGAAATTTTTCTTTATCGATTGTAGACATTATTTGCCTCCTTTCTCAGTCAATTTAATACGTGGGTCAATAATAGTCATCCAAATATCTCCCAAAAGACGTGAGAAGATAGAAATACATGTAAAGATGAAGACAAGACCAACGACCATAGAGTTATTAGATGCTTTTACAGAGTCAATCAACATTTTACCCATACCTGGGAAGGCGAAGACTGTTTCAGTAAGGGTTGCACCACCGATAACCCCAATAATAGCACCAGGAATTCCTGAAACCAGCGGAACCATGGCATTTTTAAAGATGTGTTTGTTTGAAATTTCTTTTTCAGACAAACCTTTTGCACGAGCGAAACGAACAAAGTCTTGAGATTGCAAGTCAATCATGTAACGACGAATCCAAATAGCTGTACCAGGAGCACCCAACAAACCAAGGATGACTGCTGGTAAAACGTAAGAACGCCAATCTCCAGCTCCCAAGATAGGGAACGAATCTGGAAGACCAATAGATGATCCAATCAATCGAACGATGTAAACCAAGGCAATGGTTGGAAGAGCAAGCAAGAAGGTCAAAGCCCCCGTTGAGAAGCTATCAATCCAAGTGTTCTTGAAACGAGCCATGGCTGAACCAAGTGGCACTGCAATCGCATAAGAAATCACCAAACCAATCAAACCAGTAATAGCAGAGCTGACAATCATAGATGGATATTGGTAATTACTTTCAGTCGCTGTATAAGGATCATCTTTCCCATAGCTAGCTACTTCACGAGAGTCAGCCTGACTAGGTGACTTGTAGGTTCTTGAGTAAATATTTACAGAAGACGTTTTCTTACCTGTTGGGAACTGAACTTGGGCAGTTTTAGTTTGTCCTTGACCTTGAGTAATAACCTGAAGAACTGGTGTATTAGCATAGGTTGGGTAAGAGTCACCTAAATTGATGTTCACAAAATTTTGATGCACAAATGGGAACTGACTGTTAAAGTACAAGAGATATTTATGTTTAGTTCCTGAACCGACCAATGACCATCCGATAGCTGGATCATTTTCGAAACGAAGGTAACGTTTCAAGTCTGGATTTTCAGGGTCTTGGATTTTATTTGTATGGTCAATGTCAATCAAGTTAGCATAGAAGTGAAAAACACGTTCAAAAATGGGGATTTCACGACTAGCATAGAATTGACCACTTTCAGTAAATTCTCCCAAGGTCCAACCATGACCTAATTGATTGATGTACTTTTCATAAATAGCTTTATTGGTCGCATTTGCTTCTACTGTTACAGAAGAATCCATGCTACTTGCCTTTTCTTGCAACTCTTTAGTATCGTAATACTCAATGTAGCCCATACGCTCAAACACAGTATTTTCATAGTTATCACGTTTATCAGCCGTTGTCGCAATTTTATTATAGTTAGGATCCTGCTTGAAAATCAATTTTCGAGGAACCAAGGTATAGATAATCGTGTAGGTCAAAGTCGTCACTAAGAAAATCGAAACCAATGACCGCAAAACACGCATAAAAATATATTTTTTCATATTATTTCCTTTAAAAATCCCAAAAGAACCTTCTCCTCATGGAGAGAAAGTTCTATTAGAAATTATTTACTTCACATGACTTGCCAATTCTTTTTGAGCTTTCTCATTTGATTCAGCTTTTTCTTTCAACCATTTTTCACGAGCTTTTTCATACTCTTTCTTAGTCACCGCTTTATCTTGCAATTTCAAATATTTGAAGTAAACATCTGACCCCTTAGAGCCTGTTTGCGCAGAAGCTCTAGTAAATGGAACAACTCGTGAAAGCACCGGTGCTGCACCAGAAGAAGCCATAGCAGGAATAAAGAGAGAACTATCAGTCAACCATGCTTGAGCCGCTGCATATTTTTCATAACGGACATTCAAGTCGCTTGTCTCTTTGGCAGCTTCATCAACCAATTTATCGTATTCTTTCAAACCAACTTGAACTACTGAAGGGCTATTTGGATTATCAAATCCTAAATATGTTTTTGTAGTTTCACTGCTAGTTGTTTTTAAAATATCCAAGTAAGTAGATGGGTCTTGATAGTCTGGTCCCCATGTAACTCCTCCCGATACATCCCAATCCTCAGATGAAGCATTGGCAGCATAGTAAGTAATATTAAGGAATTCATCACTTGTCATTTGTTGAATATCGACAACGACATTTTCAACACCAAGAACTGTTTCTACAGATTGTTTAAAGGACTGAATACGGGCGATGTAGCCTTTTGATGCTTGGTCTACTGGAACATCCAGATGAATAGGAAACTGAACGCCATCTGCTTCTAAAGCTTTCTTAGCTTTCGCAAACTCTGCCTTGGCCTTGTCAGCATTGAATAAACCATCCTGCCCATCAGCTAAATTCACACCTTTCCACTCATCTCCATAAGCAGGAAGTTGAGCAGCGACTAAATCACCAAAGGTCTTCTCACCAACTGAAACAAAGTCTGGTTTTACAAATAGATTACGAACTGCTAAAGCTGCTCCATCTTTACCATTGATTTGAGCTGAGTAAGCTGAGCGATCAAGAGCAAAATTCAAGGCTTGACGGAAATCTTTGTTAAGCAATGCCTTCTTAGTAGCTGCTTTCTCTGAATCTGTAGTTTTAGAAGTATAGTTGTAACTTTGGCGATCAATATTCACACCCAGACCAGCAATCCCAGAGCCTGGTTGTGTATAATAGATATTGTCCTTGTATTTTTCTGCAACCTTAGAATAGTTGGAGCTGGTAGGGAAAAGACGGGCATAACTATAAGCTCCACTAGTGAAGTTACGCTCTAGCGACTCCTGATCTGAGCCATCATAGTAAGCCAGATTTATAGTATCTAGGTGGACGTTTTCTTTGTCCCAATATTGTTCATTTTTTACAAACTCTACAGAAGATTTTGCAGTCAACCCTTTCAACAAGAATGGCCCATTATAAAGCAAGGATGTCGGATCTGTTGGTTTAGCAAAATCGCTTCCTTTTGATGTTTCGAATTCTTCATTCAGAGGCCAGAAAATAGAATAGGTCAACTTAGAGTTCCAGAACGGTTCAGGCTGGTTCAAAGTGTATTGTAACGTATAATCATCAACCGCCTTGACACCAACTGTTGAAAAATCTGTTGAAGTTCCTGATAGATAATCTGCCAAGCCTTTAACCGAGTTTTCAGCTAGATACATAGCTTCTGATTTTTTATCTGCTGCGTGTTTTAAGCCGTTCACGAAATCTTTAGCCGTCACCTCTGCATATTCTTCTCCATCAGAGGTAAACCATTTAACCCCTTTACGAATCTTATAAGTGTAGGTCAAACCATCCTTAGAGACTTCCCAATCCTCTGCAACTGCAGGAGCAAGATTACCGTAATTATCGTTAGTGAATAAACCATCAATCCCATTTGAAGTCACTACTGTTGTACTATTTTTACTTGAAATCAGGTAGTCCAAGGTTTCTGGGTCTGCTGTATAAACATAGCCATAAGCTTTAGGGGCTGATGAATCAGATGATTTTGAAGAACTGCATGCTGCAAGTACACCTGCTGCTAATAAAACAAGACCTGCTGTAGCAAATACACGATTTTTTTTCATTTTCTACTCCTCTGTTTATGTGAATTATAGATTGACGACCATTATATCATATTATCCATTAAAAATCAAACAAATTTTCAGAATATTTAGGCTTGTTGGCACAAATTTTTCATTTTTTTTTGAATATATGATTCAAATTGTCGTTCGAAGTGTCAAAGACTACAGTGAAAATAGGAAATTTGACGCAGAAACTTTGGAGCTTAGGAAGACATACAGTAAAATAAAATACGGACGGAACAATGTGATTTTGGAATTCAAATTAAATTATAACAATATTAGACTTCCTGCAAAAGAGGATATAGCTTCATGAGTCCTTGATAACCATTGTCAGCCAAGATTTTACCAGCTTGTCCGATATTTCTGCGACTCGTTTTGAACAACTTCATATCATGACAATAGTTCACAGCGATATCCAAAGAAACAATTCTCCCTTGACTTGTGACAATCGCTTGAGCCTTCATAGCGTGGCATTTCTTTTTATAGTCATTTAGTTTTAAAAAGCGTTCCAAACATTCAAAAATAGTTGGGACTTCCCTTAATAAATCTGTTACT
>NZ_VMMV01000001.1:46350-86393 GCF_013277375.1 Streptococcus sp. 3613 | reverse complement strand
CTTCCTCAAAACGGTGTTTTGAGCTGACTTCGTCAGTTCTATCTGCCACCTCAAAACGGTGTTTTGAGCTGACTTCGTCAGTTCTATCTGCCACCTCAAAACGGTGTTTTGAGCTGACTTCGTCAGTTCTATCTGCCACCTCAAAACGGTGTTTTGAGCTGACTTCGTCAGTTCTATCTGCCACCTCAAAACGGTGTTTTGAGCTGACTTCGTCAGTTCTATCTGCCACCTCAAAACGGTGTTTTGAGCTGACTTCGTCAGTTCCATCCACAACCTTAAAACAGTGTTTTGAGCTGACTTCGTCAGTTCCATCTACAACCTTAAAACAGTGTTTTGAGCAGCCCGCAGCTAGTTTCCTAGTTTGCTCTTTGATTTTCATTGAGTATTACTTCATTTTCTTCTGAAATGGAGTTGTTACCCAGTCTATGCTATTGAAAATACGCCAAAACCTCTAAGGGTTTGTGAGCGATATAATCAGGTTGATAGTTTAGTAGATCTGCTTGCTCTCCAAATCCCCAAGTGACGGCCAATTTCTGAATACCTGTTTCTCGAGCTCCCAGCATATCAAACTTGGTATCTCCGATGATGATGGCTTGTTGAGGGACTAGTTGATGTGTCTGCAAGGCTTGGTGAATGACATCTGCCTTATGGGGTGCTTCAGGGCTAGAACCATAAATGCCATCAAAGAAATGATGGATTTCCAAGTTTTTTGCCATGTCTTGAGCAGTAGATGTATTCTTTGTCGTGGTGATGTAGAGTGGATAACTGCTCGATAACTCCTCAAGCAAGTCTATAATCTGAGGAAAGAGTTGAGCTTCATAGATGCCTTTTGCCTTATAGTAAGAACGATATATCTGCACGGCTTCAGAAATTTGGTCTTTGGACAGGCAGGTCGCAAAACTACTTTCGAGAGGTGGTCCCATAAAACCACGAATCGTTTTGGCATCAGGGCTAGGCACCCCCAGCTCTTTAAAGGTATAGGTAAAGGCATTGTGAATCCCGATAGAACTATCAACGAGGGTTCCATCCAAATCGAAAAAAATCGCTGTGATAGAGGTCATGGTTTCTCCTATTTGATAAGCTTATTCTCCGAAAATTTCTTTTTGGAGGCGACGACCAGTAGGGGTGGTAGCGAGTCCACCTTCAGCTGTTTCACGAAAGGCAGTTGGCATGCTTGCTCCTACTTGGTACATGGCATCGATCACTTCATCCACAGGGATTTTAGATTCGATACCTGCCAAGGCCATGTCTGCTGCGATGAAAGCAAAGCTAGCTCCCATGGCATTACGTTTGACACAGGGAACTTCGACCAAACCTGCAACAGGGTCACAGATGAGGCCTAGCATATTTTTAATGACAAAGGCAATAGCTTGACTGGCCTGATAAGGTGTTCCACCTGCAGCCAGAGTCAAGGCGGCAGCACTCATAGCAGAGGCTGAACCAACTTCAGCTTGACACCCACCCTCAGCACCTGAGATGGAGGCATTGTTTGCGATGACTAGTCCAAAGGCACCAGCAGCAAAGAGGAAATCCAGTTGTTGCTCATGGCTGAGGTCTAATTTTTCAATAGCAGCAGTGAGAACGGATGGCAGACAGCCAGCACTTCCGGCGGTCGGAGTGGCACAAACCAAGCCCATTTTGGCATTGTGTTCATTGACTGCGATGGCATTTCGGGCAGCCGAGAGAATCGTATAATCTGACAGAGTTTTTCCGTTTTCGATGTAGTGATCCAATTTGGCAGCATCTCCACCTGTCAGGCCACTACGAGATTTATTTTCATTGAGGCCAAGTTGGACAGAGGCTTTCATAACTTCCAGATTGCGTTCCATGAGAAGGAAGACTTCTTCACGTTCGCGACCGGTCAATTCAAACTCTGTTGTAATCATGAGTTCTGCGACATTTCCTTGAAAGTCCAGATCTGCTTGCTCGACCAATTCTTTGATAGAATAAAACATGCTTCCTCCTATTTAAAGAAATTGACATTGTGGAGATGAGGGATTTTTCGAATTTCTTCGATAGCCTCATCACAGTTGCGACTGTCAACTTCGATAATCATAATGGCTTTTTCACCAGCTTTTTCACGAGTAACATTCATCTGGGCGATATTGATACCATAGCGGGAAAGCGCCTCTGTAACAAGGGCAATCATACCTGGAATATCTTGATGAACGATGATGATAGTCGGTGTATTCATATTGAGAGAGACGGCAAAACCATTGAGTTCGGTTACCTGAATATTTCCTCCACCGATAGAAATACCAGTCACGCTGATGGTCTTGTGGGCATTTTTAACAGTAATTTTAGTGGTGTTAGGGTGAGGGGCATTGCTGTCTTTCTGAATGGTCCAGACAATCTTGATACCACGCTTGTGGGCAATTTCCAGACTATTTGGAATTTCAGGATCATCTGTATCCATTCCTAAAATACCTGCAACAAGGGCTAGGTCTGTTCCGTGACCACGATAGGTCTTGGCAAATGAGTTAAAAAGTTGGAATTCAACTTCTGTCGGAGTATCATCAAAAATGGAAGAGACAATCTTCCCAATACGAACAGCACCAGCGGTATGGCTACTAGATGGGCCAATCATAACCGGTCCGATGATATCAAAGACAGATTGAAAACGAAGTGATTTCATCAGTTTCCCCTTATAAAAATTCTTATCTCTATTATATCAAAGAATGAGGGGCTTGGCTTTAATTGTGGATGAAAACCTTTCTAATACCTTAAATAGCATAAAAATAGTATCTTTTATGACAAAAAACACATTATTTAGGGAAATAAAAAATAATTTTGTAATATTTCTACATAAAAGTGTTAAGAAATAGTAATATTTAAAAGGTATGATAGAACTATAGAAAGAAGGAGAATTTTCAAATATGAAATCAACAACTAAAAAGATTAAAACAACTCTTGCAGGAGTAGCTGCCTTGTTTGCAGTATTTGCTCCATCATTTGTATCTGCTCAAGAATCATCAACTTACACTGTTAAAGAAGGTGATACACTTTCAGAAATCGCTGAAACTCACAACACAACTGTTGAGAAATTGGCAGAAAACAACCACATCGACAACATTCATTTGATTTATGTTGGTCAAGAGTTGGTTATCGATGGTCCTGTAGCGCCAGCAGTACCAGCTTCAACGACCTATGAAGCTCCAGCAGCCCAAGATGAGGCTGTTTCAGCTCCAGTGGCAGAAACTACAGAGGTAGAGGAAGAAACTCCAGTAGTAAGTGAAACAGTAGCAGAAGAAACAGTTGCTTCAACTGTAAGCGGATCTGAAGCAGAAGCCAAAGAATGGATTGCTCAAAAAGAATCAGGTGGTAGCTACACAGCTACAAACGGACGTTATATCGGACGTTACCAATTGACCGATTCATACTTGAACGGTGACTACTCAGCTGAAAACCAAGAACGTGTAGCAGATGCCTATGTAGCAGGACGTTACGGTTCATGGACTGCTGCTAAAAACTTCTGGCTTAACAACGGCTGGTATTAAGAAATAACGAACAGAATAATATGAAAAGGTCGAGGAAATCCCTCGACTTTTTATATTTCCTTCGGTTGAGAATAGATCTCTACTTCTTTTTTGAGATGAGACAGCATAGAAGTTTCCTCGGTCAGCTCTAGAAGTGAGAAACCTTTTTGGATAAGTCTAGCGTCATCCCTACAAATCCCGATACGGACATAGCAGATAGCAAGTCTATCGTAGTGCTTCTTTTTCTTGGCATCCTCTAGTAAAGTATAGCAGATTTGTTGACACATGTTTTTGTCTTGATGGTATAAGTAAATGGTGGACAGATTGAGTAGGATTGCCATTCGTAAGTCATATAAATGTTGGTAGTTTTTATAGACTTCCAAGCGTTGCAAGATTTTTCCAGTGATGAGATGGAGGTGTTCAATGGGAAAGCTGAAAAGAATGGTATTGAGGATTTTTAGGTCATTTTCATACCATGTATCTTGTTTTTCAATTTTTTCCCAAAGCTTTTTGATAGTCTGTTTTACTTGGTCTGACAGTTGCTCTGTACCATGTTGACGGATATGAATGACAACTTCCAGCATATCCCTGATCTCTTCTATAGAGAGGTCATGATGGGTCTTGAGATAGTTTTGGCATATTTGAAATAGTTTTTCGAGTTCACTAGTCCCTAGGATTGAGCTCATATTGAGATAGGTTTGCATGATTTCTGTTCGTTGGCTTGGTTGATAGAGATGGCAGATATAGTCAAACTCTTCAAAACTCATATTGATTTGCTGGAGAAGAAACTCCATATTTTCATATTTGGGAGTTGCTTTACCGCTTTCAATCTTTGATAGGCTGGTTCTTGAGAGGACATTTCCACAGACCTCTTCTTGGGTCAAGCCTTTTGACTCGCGTATTTCTTTATAGACCTTTCCGAAATCATAACGCATAATTTTCTCCTTTTCGTGAAAAAAGTTAACAAATAATAAAATCTAGTTAAAAATATTGTATCATAGTAACAGGAATAGTAAAAAAGAAAACTAAAATAATGTGTGAAAAAAGTTAACTAATTTTAAAATAGAATAAAGAAGAGGTATACTATAGATACAAAATATGGATAGGAGGGAAAAAGTATGAATAAAAAAGTTTTTCGCTTTTTAGTTGTTCTTGCTTTCTTATTTAGCATTGCTACGGTTTTCCCATGGAAATGGCCGATATAATGCGCTAGTTGCAAAAATGAAAGGAAGATGAGTCCAATGGATTATTTAGTAATTACATAAGATTTTCTGTGAATGTTAATTTCGTTTTAAGGTAGTTATTCTATAAATTTGAATTCATTATAATTTTGATTTTTAGTTTATCATATTTGGTTTCACAGGAAGTATATCATATCCCAAATTAAAGAAAACAACACAATACAACATGTTTTTCATTTTGTATTGTGTCGTAAGTGGAGCGAAAGGATTGGATTGTAATAATGAAAAAACTAGATACTAAAACAAAGTTATTTGCAAGTATATGTGCTACGTTAATGATTGGTGCAATGGCTGTCTCTGCTAGAGAAATTTCGGACTACGATATGATTATGCCGAGATTCGGAGGTCGTACAGTGACTGACTCATTATATAAAACAAATCAATCAAGAGGAGTAAATAATAATACATCAATCGGTGGTGGTTATACAATGCACTGTGCTATTTTTAGAGGTGACGCTCAAATGACACGTACATATTCTGCAGGCAGTGGAGATAGGATTTATTTGAATTATAATAGTCCATCAGATGCAGAAGGATCTAATCTTAGATTGGGTGGATGGACAGGGTTCGCAACATATGTTAAAGTTCAAACCAGCGGTTCGTGGAGTCCTGATGAGTATTAAGAGCTAGAATATAGGTTTGTATATTTGGGGGTGAGCATGTTCGCTCATCCCATTTGTTTTATAGGAGAGAAGTATGGATTACAAGGTCAGTATATTTTTAAAAGGGATGAAAAATAAGCAATTCTTTTTAGCAATATTAATTATTTTAACTTCTATGATATTTTCTGTAAGTGCATTTATTGAAGAGGGGATGGAGTATTTTTTTAATCATGATTATATTGTGGCATTTTTACAAGGTTATAATGGTGATAGGTCGTTGTTAATAGTTTTGGCACCTCTTATTGCAACAATTCCTTTTGCGTCACAGCATATCGAAAATAGAAAAAGTGGAATAATGAAATATATTATATCAAGGATGGGATATAAACAGTATTTTAATTCTATTTTTATAATCAATGGATTCATATCATTTACAACATTTATTTTTGGAATGTTATTATTCTTGATAATGTCAATTTTATTTTTTAATAGAAGTATAAATATGGATGCTTATTATGCAATAACAAAAGTTTCTATTTATGAATCAGCAGTGAGGACATCCCCGTTATTTTATGTAGTAATAATCATTTTACATTGTTCCTTTGTTGGCGTTGCATATAGTAGTGTTGGATTGGCGATGTCATATTTTATTAAGAGCAAATTTGTTGCATGGTTATCCCCATTTATTTTAACGACAATAGGATCATTGTTTGCTATGTTTTTAGGTCTTACTAAAATTGAACCAATGGCAATTTTTGATGTTTCAAGAGTAAAAGGAATAAGCATAATATTTGTTTTTGTATATTTGATACTTGTAGTAGTAATATCATATTGGATGTCGTATAAAAAGTTTAAAAGGGATATAGAAACTGATGAAGAAATTTAAAGAATTAAAAAATAAAGAAGATTTTTATATAGGTTTTATATATTTATTAGTGGCTTTTGCTATATTAGCAAATTTTAGTCAGCTGATAGTATTGAAATATAAATTTGGGAATTTTCATTTTGGTGAGCTGATTCTTATCATGTTTAATGATTCCTATACTGGATATTTCACATTTCCGTTTTTATTAGCTTTCATAATGATGCTACAAAGCCCAGTTGAACAAAATATATTTTTTGTACTAAGTAGGTATTCAAGTAGAAATGATTTTTATAGAAATAAGCATTT
This sequence comes from Streptococcus sp. 3613, assembly GCF_013277375.1. Lineage (NCBI taxonomy): Bacteria > Bacillati > Bacillota > Bacilli > Lactobacillales > Streptococcaceae > Streptococcus > Streptococcus sp. 3613. The sequence goes on along the minus strand of NZ_VMMV01000001.1, from coordinate 79,903 downwards.
CAAAATTTTGAAAAGTGTGATTTATTATGTGGTTAGTATTTGTATATTTTCCACTATAGTAGGAATAGGAGATTCTAACTTTGGCATCGGCATTTCAACAGCCACAAAAAAATTTTCAGAAACGTATTTATTTGGAAATTTTGAAACGAATATCGTAATTTATGAGATAGGGAAGATAATAATTTTACAAGGATTGTTGCTATATTTCTTTTCCCTGCTCCATGCACTTTTAACACAGTTTAGAATATCACAATCGTTAGTATTTGTTATCTATACGGGCACTTTGATTGTAATGGCGGGTTCAACATTGGGCTTGTTAGGAGAACATCTGAGACCATTTTCATTGTTTTCTATTTCCGGTTCAGTATATGGTTACGGTATAAATTTCATTGGTAGATGTGGGATATTGGTATTTGTTGATGCAATGTTAGTTCTATTAAATTTTAAAATATTTGAAAATAAAGATATTACATTACCTAAAGGAAGTAAGCAGTATCAAGATGAGTAAGGAGTTGAAACGTATGGATTGTATAAAAGTAGATCATCTTTCAAAAACATTTGGGAAAAAGTGTGTTATAGATGATGTTAGTTATGTTTTTGAATCAGGTAAAATATATGGAATTATAGGAACCAATGGATGCGGGAAAAGTGTATTATTTAAAATGCTTTCAGGACTAATGAAACCTACTACGGGTAAGATTACAGTTGGAAGTGTAATTGTTGGTGAAAATGGCTCTATGCCACTTGATGTAGGCTTACTTATTGAACATCCAGGATTTTTGTCTAGTCTAACTGCATTAGAGAATTTAGAGCAATTAGCTACAATCAAAAATAAAATTACTAAGAAAGAGATTGAGGAAGTATTGAATAAGGTAGATTTATATCAGGATAAAGATGTAAGAGTAAAAAATTATTCATTAGGTATGTTACAAAGGTTAGGGATTGCCCAAGCATTGATGGAAAATCCTAAGATTTTACTCCTAGATGAACCATTTAATAGTATGGACTATGAAGGTGTAGAAGAACTTAGAAAAATAATTAAGAGTTATGCTCGAAAGAATCATATTACTATGTTGGTCACATCTCACAATAAAGAGGATATTGAAGTATTATCTGATATTGTTCTTGAATTGAAAAATGGTAAATTAGTTGAGATATCTAACTTTTAGTAATGGTAGGTGGCTAACTTTATTATAGACCTTCCCGAAATCATAACGCATGATGTACTCCTTTTTGTGAAAAAAGTTAACAAATAATAAAATCTTAGCAAAAATATTGTATAATAGTAATATAGAAAGTAAGGGAGAAAACTAAAATAAGTTTAAGTAGTACTATGATGTAGCTAGAAAAGAAAGAATTCTAGCTTGATACAATATTACCAGTCTTATTTAAAGTTGTTATGGAACTATTTTCAAAATAGATAGGCCTCTTCTTTAGGCAGAAGCGTGAATCAGGAGGTTAAGTGATGAACTACAATTTAAAATATCTTTTATCAGGAATATTTGTCCTAGCCTTTATAGGTTTCCTAGTCTGGATGCGTTATTTTAATCAGAAGAAGGAAGAAGAGCATTCGGATGTGTCTTTTGAAGCGAGGTTAGATAGTGAGGTCAAGGACTTGTATAAACAACTAGGATTGGGTGAGGAGCCTCATTATTTCTTAGCATATCGCTACCTATATCCCTGGTTTGATTTGGCGATTTTACCACCAACAGTTGAAATTTTCTTAACTAAAATAGCGCTGGTGATGGTAACTCCAGATGAACTACTGATAAGAAATCTTGGGAATGGGATGACTTTCACAAGTGAGCATCATCGTGATTTGCGGCAAGGACTTATCCGCATTCCAAAATCAGAGATGAAAGAATTTGAGATTCGTAACTGGAAAAAATTTTTTGTATTTGGCGATTTTTTGACAATTAAAACAAGCCAACATAGCTATTATTTACAGGTTAGAGATGATGGACTTCAAAAAGGAAGTCTTTCTACCAAACATTTCTCCGACTTGAAACGACAAGATTTTCTCGGATTATTAACAGATAAACGGACATTCTGATAGATAATTGCCCTAGTTGTTTATTGTAAACTTTACAAATTTGGCTTGTAATTTTTTTATAAAATTCACTTCAATTACTTGACAGTTATTATATTTTCGCTTATAATATAGATAAAAGGATGGGATAGGAGTTTAAAATTTGAAAACGCTATCCATGTTGTTTATTGGGCTGATTCTTGAGTAATAGTTAGAGTGTGCTTAATACTACTCTGGTTGTTCAAAGACCTGATACAGAAGAGAACTATTCTCCTAGTTAAGAGTAAGTTCGTTGTTTAAAAATGAAATGAGATAGAAGGAAGGTGAGTCCAATGGACTACGATACTTGTTGATAAATTACTATAGCTGTTTCTACGGAATAGCTCTCGATAATAGGAGAAATAAATCATGAGAAAATTAGTTAAAATTGGTGTTGCATCTTTAATGGTATGTAGTATACTTGCTTCTACAAGTGTTTTGGCAGTATGGGTTGATGGTGGTCAATGGAACTATGGAGTAGGATGGTCAGGAAATTTTGGTTATTCTGATTATTTACATTCTACTCGCTCTCATACAGCAACTGTTAAAGATGGAAATAAATTCTCTAAGGATCGTGCAGAAGCTGAGGCATGGGCTCGGGCTTCAATCTTCAAATTCCCACCAACGGGAATGGAATATTTCTATGGATTTTAATTAAAATTCTCCCTCCCCTTTTGGAGAGGGAGTTTCTTTACGGGAGGTATCTCTATGAAAAAAATCAGTCATCTTTGTATGCTCCTGCTCTTGCTGTGTACTACGTTTTTTGTCCTGAATGTAAATGTTACACGAGAAATAGTGCGGATTCAGGAGATGGGCAAGACAATTTATTCATTTGACTTGTACTTGAAAGATGTCACTAAACCGACAGAAACGATTCTCCAGTTTTTTGAAGAGGTTGCAAGCCAAGACAAGGTCTCTATTATCAAAGTAGATAATGGCGATGAGGTCGTCAAGGCTGGTGTTTTTGATAAGGAAACCTTCCCCTATCAGGAGTTCGGTCTGACTTCTCTTGATTTTTCAAAGAATGAGAAGGGAGTCTACAGTAACCAGAACCTTCCCAATAATCTAGGAACCATTCCCACCTTTTTAAAGGTGAAACTCATTCGACTCCAGACCTTCCAATCTTATATTGAGGATAAATCCCATACTGTAAATGGACGCTACATGATTACCTCCAGCAAAGAGATAGATCGTGATACCATTCTACAAAAGTGGAGTGATTTTTTCCAGATAGATAAGACGATTTTATTAGAACCCACTTACCGAAGTCAGGTTGGAGTGCTAAATCAAGATTTGTTACTATCTATCATTATCTTTATCTTGGCAATCTTGCTTGTGATTTTAATGACAGTTTATCAGCCGATGATGGAGATGAAACGAGTGGGGGTTCAAAAGTTACTTGGTTTTCAAAGCAGGGCGATTTTAGCTGGTTTTGTAAAGACTAATTTTTATCTTCTCTTGGGTGGAAGTCTTGTCATTGACTTGGGACTATTTTTAGTGCTGGACTACAGGCCAAAACTTTTGTTTCCAAGTTTACTCTTATCCCAATTTCTGCTTTTACAGTTGTATTTGTTCATCAGTTGGCTGACCTACCTGATGATTCAGAAAATGACAGTCAGTTCCATGTTGAAAGGTTTTTCATCTGTCAAACTTGGTCTCATCTTTAATTATGTGATGAAAATAGGGACAACTATTTTACTGACGGCCTTACTGATTGGGGTAGGCAAAAGTCTAGAACAAGAAAATAAAGAACTTGCTTATCAGCAACAGTGGGTAAGCCAAGGCAATTACCTGACCTTAGAAACCTTCAAACTCAATGATAACCTGTGGCAAGAAGAGCTAGCAGGTTCAGGGAAATCTACAGATTATTTCTACCAATTTTATCAAGATTTGCTAGCAAAAATACAAGTAAACTATGTGCGAAGTGCGAGTCTTTCTATCAAACCAGTCATCAAAGCAGAACAAGTGCAGCAGTACCAACTGCCTGATAAGGTAGATGTTTACTATGCAAATAGCAATTTTCTAAAGAGCAAGGGATTCAAGTTACCAGATACCGGCACTAAAAAGGTGATTTTGTTGCCAATCAGTGACAAAGGACAAGAAGGCAAGAATCAGTTCTTGGGAAAATCCATCGCCTATCTTTCTATGAGGTATGAAGATCAGCAAAAGCAAACAATAGAAGATATGGATGTAGAAATTGCCTACTATGAAGGAGATTGGTCTTTCTTCCCTTATAATAATGAGCGAAAGGAAAATCTCCACAATCCAATCATTAGTCTGGTAAATGATCAAGACATGATGTGGGAAGAAAAGACTCACTTGTCAACGACAGGTTTAAACAACCCGATGAAAATTGAAAATACAGAACAAAATCAAAAAGTGATTACAGAGTTAGTCGATAACTTATCTGATGGTAGCTATTTAAAATTTTCATCGATTCAAGCAATTCAAGAGGGGATAGTTGATACCTATCGGGATTCTGTTCGTAATTTTAACGTTCTTTTTGCCTTATTTGCTCTTCTCAGTATGATTGTCTCCTACTTTTTACTCGTTATTACTTTCTTGTTGAAGCGCAGGGATATCATTACCAAGAAGTTTATGGGGTGGAAACTGGTCGATTGCTACCGTCCTCTCCTCGTTCTGCTCTTGCTGGGCTATAGTCTCCCTCTTCTAGTCTTGATTTTCTTTGCCCATGCGCTCCTGCCACTTCTACTGTTTGCAGGTTTTACATGTTTGGATATACTATTTGTGCTAGCCTTGGCTTCTAGGATGGAGAAAAGAAGTCTAGTAGAATTATTGAAAGGGGGCATCTTATGATTGAGTTGAAAAATATTACCAAAACCATTGGGGGAAAAGTGATTTTGGATAACTTGTCTCTCAGGATTGATCAGGGAGATTTGGTAGCTATTGTTGGCAAGAGTGGTAGTGGTAAGTCAACCTTGTTAAATTTATTAGGTTTGATAGATGGTGATTATAGCGGACGGTATGAGATTTTTGGTCAGACAAATCTAGCGGTCAATTCTGCCAAGTCACAAACAATAATCCGTGAACATATCTCTTATCTATTTCAAAATTTTGCCCTGATTGATGATGAAACGGTCGAGTACAATCTCATGCTGGCGCTGAAATATGTGAAATTGTCTAAGAAAGACAAACTCAAAAAGGTGGAAGAGATTTTAGAGAGAGTAGGTTTGTCAGCTACTTTGCACCAAAAGGTCTCCGAGTTGTCTGGTGGCGAACAACAACGAATTGCAGTTGCTAGAGCCATCTTAAAACCCAGTCAGCTGATTTTAGCCGATGAACCAACAGGTTCGCTGGATCCTGAAAATAGAGATTTGGTCTTGAAGTTTCTCTTAGAGATGAATCGCGAGGGGAAAACAGTTATTATTGTGACCCACGATGCTTATGTAGCCCAACAATGTCATCGTATCATTGAATTGGGCGAGGGAAAATGAGTTCATTCAGCTTCATTTGACTGACTGAATACTCATGTTTTTCAGAGAGAAATAGCATAAATACGCCTAGGAATGACATTTTTATGTAATTTTCCTAGGTTTTTCTGTTTTAAATTGAAAAAAATTACAATTTAGGCTTGACAAAGGATGAAGATAGGTGTATTATTTATACAAACAAAAGGAATAAACATAAAGGAGGCTTTGTTATGAATAAGATGAAGAAGGTGTTGATGACGATGTTTGGTTTAGTGATGCTCCCCCTACTATTTGCTTGTAGTAACAATCAATCGGCTGGAATTGAAGCCATCAAGTCCAAAGGAAAATTGGTTGTAGCCCTCAATCCAGATTTTGCTCCATTTGAATACCAAAAAGTAGTTGATGGGAAAAATCAGATTGTGGGTTCAGATATCGAATTAGCCAAGGCTATCGCAACAGAACTAGGTGTCGAATTGGAACTATCTCCCATGAGTTTTGACAATGTACTGGCTAGTGTTCAATCAGGTAAAGCTGACCTTGCCATATCTGGTGTTTCTAAGACAGATGAGCGGAGCAAGGTGTTCGATTTTTCAATTCCCTACTATACTGCAAAAAATAAACTCATTGTCAAAAAATCTGACTTGGCCACTTATCAGTCTGTAAACGACTTGGCGCAGAAAAAGGTCGGAGCACAGAAAGGTTCGATTCAAGAGACGATGGCGAAAGATTTGCTACAAAATTCATCCCTCGTATCTCTGCCTAAAAATGGGAATTTAATCACAGATTTAAAATCAGGGCAAGTGGATGCCGTCATCTTTGAAGAACCAGTTGCCAAGGGATTTGTGGAAAATAATCCTGATTTAGCAATCGCAGGCCTCAATTTTGAAAAAGAGCAAGATGATTCCTACGCGGTAGCCATGAAAAAAGATAGCAAGGAATTGAAAGAGGCAGTCGATAAAACCATTCAAAAGTTGAAGGAGTCTGGAGAATTAGACAAACTCATTGAGGATGCCTTTAAAGCGTCCATTGAAAAATAGAAAGAAGGAAAAGAACATGAGTAAAGAAAAAGTAATTTTGGCCTATTCTGGCGGTTTGGACACATCAGTTGCTATTACCTGGCTAAAGAAAGACTATGATGTTGTTGCAGTTTGTATGGATGTGGGTGAGGGGAAAGACTTGGATTTCATCCATGATAAGGCTCTCAAGGTTGGGGCAGTCGAATCTTATGTCATTGATGTTAAGGACGAATTTGCTACAGATTATGTGCTAGTAGCTCTCCAGTCGCATGCCTACTATGAACAAAAGTACCCCTTGGTATCTGCCTTGAGCCGCCCTCTTATTTCTAAAAAATTGGTTGAAATCGCGCATCAGACAGGAGCGACTACAATTGCTCATGGTTGTACAGGTAAGGGGAATGACCAAGTGCGTTTTGAAGTATCGATTGCAGCCTTGGATCCCAATTTAAAAGTGATTGCGCCAGTTCGTGAATGGAAATGGTCTCGGGAGGAAGAAATTCATTATGCCAAGGAAAATGGAGTACCTGTTCCTGCTGACCTTGACAATCCCTACTCTGTCGACCAAAACCTTTGGGGACGTGCCAATGAGTGTGGTATTTTGGAAAATCCATGGAATCAGGCTCCAGAAGAAGCCTTTGATATTACATTTTCTCCAGAGCAAGCTCCAGATATGCCAGAATACATTGAAATTGAGTTTAGTGAAGGTGTCCCAGTTTCCCTCAATGGAGAAGGGTTAAAATTGGCAGATTTGATTCAAAAACTCAACGAAATAGCTGGGAAACATGGGATCGGACGGATTGATCACGTGGAAAATCGTTTGGTTGGGATTAAATCAAGAGAAATCTATGAGTGTCCAGGTGCAGTGACCTTGCTGACAGCTCATAAGGAAATTGAGGACTTGACGCTTGTGAGAGAAGTGGCTCATTTTAAACCAATTATAGAAAATGAATTATCAAATCTCATTTATAATGCTTTGTGGTTTAGTCCAGCTACACAAGCCTTGATTGCTTATATTAAAGAGACTCAAAAAGTTGTCAATGGGACTGCAAAAGTTAAACTCTATAAGGGGAGCGCTCAGGTCGTGGCTCGAAAATCACCAAATTCACTTTACGATGAAAATTTGGCGACGTATACTAGTGCGGATACCTTTGACCAAGATGCGGCTATTGGCTTTATTAAGTTGTGGGGACTTCCAACCAAGGTTCATTCTGAGGTTCAAAAAAGCGCCAAATAGGACGATTGGATAGAGAGGTGGATGTGATATGGCTAAGAATATAAAATTATGGGGTGGTCGCTTTGAAGGTACTGTCGAAGACTGGGTAGAGCGCTTTGGTGCGAGTATATCTTTTGACCAGAAATTAGCTAAATTTGATGTGATTGGTTCCTTAGCCCACGTTCAGATGTTGGGTCAGACGGGCATTTTGAGTTTGAAGGAATCAGAAAAGATTCAAGAAGGCTTGAAAGAGCTTTTAGAAGAGCTAGAGGCAGGCCAACTTGTCTTTGATATCGCAAACGAAGATATTCATATGAATATGGAAGTGTTGCTGACAGAAAAAATTGGTCCCCTTGCAGGGAAACTACATACGGCTCGTTCTAGAAATGACCAAGTTGCGACAGATATGCACTTATATCTCAAGGAACAACTAGGCCATGTCCTAGATAAACTGACTCATCTCAAGGGTGTTTTATTAGACTTGGCGGAAAATCATGTGGAGACAATCATGCCGGGCTATACCCATCTGCAACATGCCCAACCGATTAGTTTTGCCCACCACCTGATGGCTTACTACAATATGTTTCAAAGAGACAGTGAACGTTTTGGATTTAACCAGAAGCATACAGACCTATGCCCTCTAGGTGCGGCAGCTTTGGCAGGGACGACTTTCCCCATTGATTGCCAATTGTCTAGCGATTTGTTAGAGTTTAAGCAACCTTATACAAATTCTTTGGATGCTGTTAGTGATCGCGATTTTATCTTAGAATTTCTATCCAATGCCAGCATACTCATGATGCACATGAGCCGTTTTTGTGAAGAAATGATCAATTGGTGTAGTTTTGAGTACCAATTCATTACCTTGTCAGATACGTTTACAACAGGTTCCTCTATTATGCCCCAAAAGAAAAATCCAGATATGGCTGAGTTGATTCGAGGAAAGACTGGTAGAGTTTATGGACATTTGTTTGGACTATTGACAGTCATGAAGTCCTTGCCCTTAGCTTATAATAAGGATCTGCAAGAGGATAAGGAAGGAATGTTTGACACGGTCGAAACGATTTTAAATTCTTTGGATGTGTTGGCAGGTATGTTATCTAGCTTGCAGGTAAACAAGGAAAAAATGCAAGAGTCGACAGAGAAGGACTTTTCAAATGCAACTGAGTTGGCAGATTATTTGGCAGGAAAAGGCTTGCCATTTAGAGAAGCTCATGAGGTTGTGGGAAGATTAGTGTTAGACTCTATCAAGTCTGCTAAAAATATTCAAGATTGGACTTTGGAGGAATTACAAACCTATCATTCCCTCATTGCCGAGGATATTTATGTCTACTTGCAACCTAAAACTGCTGTTCAAAGACGAAATTCCTTGGGAGGTACAGGGTTTGACCAAGTGAAATACCAAATTGCAGTCGCTAAGAAAGCGAATGAAGCTAAAAAGTGCTAGATTGATAGGTTCAGAATAAGAGGTTGGTCGATTGACAGCCTCTTTCTTGTCGTTAAAAAAGTGAGATATATTGACTTTTGAAAAAAATGTCATAATTGAGTTGGGATAAACGTAAAAGTCATACTTTCTCGTTAAATCGTTCGGCGATTCATGGTGACATGGACACGTAGTAGTAAGCAAACTATGTGGCTTGGCAGAGCTAAAAACTTCGGGATTAACAATGGCTGGTATTAAGAACTAACGAACAAATAATATGTAAAGAGTCGAGGAAATCCCTCGGCTTTTTTATCTTTCCTTCGCTTGGTAATAGATCTCTACTTCTTTTTCGAGATGAGACAGTATAGAAGTTTCCTCGGTTAGCTCCAGAAGGGAGAACCCTTTTTGGATAAGTTTAGCATTATCTGTACAAATCCCAATACGGACATAGCAGATAGCCAGCCTATCGTAGCTTTTCTTATTCTTGGCGTCCTCTAGTAAAGTGTAGCAGATTTGCTTACACATGTTTTTATCTTGAGTGTATAGATAGAGTGTGGAAAGGTTTAATAGAATTGTCATTCGCAAGTCATATAAATGTTGATAGTTTTTATAGACTTCTAGGCGTTGCAATATTTTTCCAGTGATGAGATGGAGGTATTCAATGGGAAAACTGAAAAGAATGGTATTGAGGATTTTTAGATCACTCTCATACCATGTATCTTGTTTTTCAATTTTTCTCCAAAGTTTTTTGACAACCTGTTCTGCGTGATCTGATAGTTCACCTGCCCCGTGTTGACGGATATAAATGACAACTTCAAGCATATCTCTGATTTCTTCTATAGGGAGATCGTGGTGGGTCTTGAGGTAGTCTTGGCATTTTTGAAATAAATTGACAAGATCGCTGATCCCGATAATGGAACGCATATTGAGATAGGTTTGCATAATCTCTGTGCGTTGACTTGGTTGATAAAGTTGACAGATATATTCAAATTCTTCAAAACTCATATTGATTTGACGGAGAAGAAATTCCATATTTTCATATTTTGGGGTTGTCTTGCCACTTTCGATTTTTGATAAGCTGGTTCTTGAGAGAACACCCCCACAGACCTCTTCTTGGGTCAGCCTCTTTGACTCACGTATTTCTTTATAGACCTTTCCGAAATCATAACGCATGATTTTCTCCTTTTCGTGAAAAAAGTTAACAAACAATAAAATTTTGTTAAAAATATTGTATCATAGCAATGTAAAAAGTAAAAAAGAAAGTCGAAATAAATTTGTGAAAAAGGTTGACATAGTTTAAAAATGGAACTAAAGATAAGATGAGGAAGAATGAGTAGTGTAGATAAGATTCGAAAAATACACCTCATCGTGTGTTGGCTGTATATATTTTTATCATTAAGGGCGCCGCTAATTAGCAGCACAGAGTATTTCTTGCTTCTTTTTTTAGCGTTTCTCTATTCGATAGTATCGCTCCCTATATATTCAGTGAAAAATAAAATAGTATCTATCTGTCTAGCCATAAATTCGATTCTGTTAATGAGTTTCCCGATTTTAATCAATAAATATTTCCCAGGAAAGGTTTCTACTTATATCGTATTAATCAGTATTTTTATCCTGGAGTTCTTAATCTTTAATATAATTGGTAAAGATTTTGATACTAGATTAGCTAGCGAGTATAGGAAAATCAGTCAGTTTAAAAGTAAGATGTCTCAATCTCCTTGGATAAAATATTTAGAGATTTCTAGTTTTATATTAACTATATTTCCATCTATTCTTTACGGTACAGTTGATAATCATGCACTAACTCTTATCTTTTTGATAAAAATTTGTGTAGATACCACGATAAAATTTTTATTCATCAGATTATTTGACACAAGTACTTTAATGAAGAGGAGAATATTTTTTCTTTTCGCATTGGATGTTATAGCTTACTTATTTTTAGGATATCTTTTAGTGATTCAAAAAGCAGGCTATTTGTTTTCGGTTTTACTTCTTTTTTCTAATTTTTCAGTTCCCTTTATCAGAGAAAAAGAGTATGAATTATTTAAAAATAAGAAATGAGATAGATATGGTAGCTTTATTAAAACTGAGAATAAAGTTTGGGAGATATTTTTATTTATTTTAGGTGTGTTGTTAATTGTAATTTCATTACTAAGTCCCCCAAAAATTAAATTTTGGAAATAGAGTTAGTGAGAAGGATAGGATAATAGTATTATGATGGTTGTTTTAATTTCAGTTATTGTTGCATTCCTGTACCATAAAATTACAGAGTATGTCAACAACAGGAAAATTGATATTGTTATTTTTCTATCATTGCTGATTTCTCATTTTATTTGGAATTACTATTTTTTACCAATTGAAATATTGATAGCAATCAGTGGAGCAAATTTATTATTAAGTTTTTTAAAAAAATTACAGATTAAATAATATTATTCCATATGACATATCAACTAGGTCATTAGATTTTATTGAAGATATAAATTAAAAACGAGGTTGGGAAAAAACTCAATTTGAAAGTGAAATTGAGTAAATCTTTCTATCTATATAACGTATATCATCAATATTTTTGAACACCTGATAATATGCATTTTTCTTATTTTAAAGATTTTTTGCCTTTCTTCATTTCTTGAATGAATTGGAGAGATGACTTTATTTAGGTGTTTGACATTACTATAGATAGGATTTAGCAGTACTAATATGAACTCATATTATAGGTGTAGACTTAAATTTTGGAAGCAAGCTAAAGGATATCTTATCTAGGTAACTAAGTGCTATAACAAGATATATTGGTGGAGTTAGTATGGCAACTATTACTAATGCTCTTAATATTGCGGCTACTGTTGCTGAAGTCTTCTCATTAGGAGGAGCCATTGCATATGGTTTAGATATCGTAGACGGTAAATTTGATGGGTATTTATGGGCGTAAAACTATAGCTATGAAACATTTTTTTGCAGGAATTGGTGAAATTCATTTTTTGTTATTTTTATTATATCTAAGCATGTCTGCTAGTCCAATTATTGGACTAGTGATTGGATATACTAAAATAAATCTAATAAATTCTATTATTATAGCTCTTGGTATGATATTGGCATTAATTTTGGTATTATCAAGAGTGTATAGAAAATATTTTTATAGAGACGATGATGACTAAAGTTTTTATCAATAATTTGGGCTCCTTGTCAACTGTAGTGGGTTGAAGAAAAGCTAACGTCTGGGGAAGGGTTTAAAGCTTTGCTTTATCAAATATTGACTTACAGAGTTGCTCTATTGTATTGATGTATTCTTAGTAAATAATATGGTGTTTTGAATGAAAGATGATCAGAAATATTTATTAGCGGGACTTTATTCGCTTCTAGTTGCAATATTTTATTTTCCATTGATTGATTCCAAGGGGATTTTTGTAAGTATATTGATGGCGGTTTTACTTTTATATTTAATATACTTCATTGGAACAGTCATTCATATTGTGATAATTAAGTTTATAAGAAAAAAATCTTTTAAGTATTTGGTTCTATATCCATTTACTTATGATGGGAGCTGGAGATTTCAACCTATAAACTTACTCTACTTTCCAGAAATGGTGAGAGATGTCATTCCGATTAATTTAGTTCAAGAATATTGCCAAGGACAACCTTACGGACTGTTAAAAAAGATGCTGAAAAGAATTCGATTGTCACGAGAGATATCTTTACTCCTGGCTACCATTATCGTCTATTTTTTTACGCATAGAATTCTACCTCTTTCAGTATTTACGTTCATATTTTCTTACATATTGCTATTTGCACAATCTTATTTGGGTGGTAATACCGCTTGGATTGGAAATAGAAGATTAATAATAGATGATGAATTTGAAAAAATCTTGCTTTTAAAAAGTTATATAAAAGAAATATCATCTGCACGATACTCAGAATACTTGACATGTGAATACAAAAACTTTACACCAATCATATTGTTAGCTATTTTTGAAAATTTGCTTGACTCCTACTTGCTTCAGAATCAGAGTGAGGTTGACTTAGATATTTTTTATAAAGTTTTACCTTTGCTTTATAAAGAAAAATATACTATGGGATTCAATTACTTTGTAAGTTTAAATTATTTACTATATAAGGTTGGATTTTTGGGAATCATTTACGATAATGAAGCATTAAGAGATTTGTCAAAACAATATTTAAACAAAAATATTTCGGAATTACAAGATGGTTCTTTCGAGGGCGGTATACAAGATGCTGTTGCCTCTAAACAAATAGTAGTTATAAATGAATTTATAGCTTGTTTAAATTCCAGATGCGTGCCATCCCAATATGATAGATTTTTTTATAAAGATAGACCTTATATTTTTTCCAGAAAGAGTCCTATTAAGGGGTGAAAATTTGTTACATTTGGATTAACAAGTGTCCTAGGGATTAGAAATAACTCTAGTATAGCTAGATATTTTTGAGTAACTAGAAATATCATTAGTCTACCCATATGATTGCCAGAAAAGATGGCTGATGAATCTTATTTATACTGTTGCAGTAGGCGTTGTCTAGGATAAATAAGCTATCTTGATGGGGGAGATTGGAATAATTTTAGTAGAAACATTAAAGGATTATGGACAAGTAGCGCAGGATTAGGTGATGCAATGTGCTAAGTTGGCTTGGTGTTAGCAGTAGTATTATTTAACAATGGAAAGTAGACTAATGAAAAATAAGCGTTATTTTTTTGACACAATTTTAATAATTTTACTGCTTATAAGCACGATATTTTGTGTCAGCCCAGTATTTATAAAATTGGACATCTTAGGAACTCCCTCTCATGCCATCTTAACCTTTGTATTGGCGATACCGTTATTCTATATTTTGTCTCAATGCTTACATACTTTGCTATTACTAGTTTCCTCAATCTTTTGTAAATTAAGACCAATTTATTTTTATTTTATATTTGTGATCATTATAGGAGCTAGGAAATACTATCGAATTCTCTTTCACCAACTAATGGGATTTAGTCCAGGAATAGCAGTGTTTTATAAGGAGAGTCAAACAACTAAGAATCTGTTTAAATTTTACTACTTCTTGTACTTTACAACACTAATTTCATACTATTTTTTCTTTACTTTTGTGTATGACAAACCGTTGCTTTTGCCTCTTATTTCATTTTCTATTATCATAGCATTAGTACAAAAACTTTATAGAATTGAGAATCAACAATTATTTCTGTTAAAATCAAAGGTACTAACAATACTGGAATCTAAGAAGAATTGTGAGTTTAATCTTCAGGATTATCATGAAATTTGGAAATTGCAATCAAAATCTGAGTTGCCATGCGTGGCTTTATCTTATATCAGTTTAATCAAGCCATATCTTTCAGAGAGTGTGCGTGAACAAATTGATTTATTAGAAGTTAAGCGATTTAAAAAAATAAATCATCCAATATCACTTTATGGTATGTTGGATGTTATAAAATTAAATCTATATTTACGGCATTATAATGAAAAAAATAAATATGAATCAATGTTAAATAAAATTTTAGAGGTAAGACCAGACTTTGTTTTAATCGAGCAGAATATTGATGATAGTTTAAATAGCTCGCAACCATTATCTTTATCTTTAGCCATTTCAGAAATCCAACTTTTGCTTGAAGTGTATATGGGGATCAAACATGTTTCAATTAGGAGATAAAACCAGAATAATATTTGCCATTATAGGGGCAAGTTGCATATTAGTCAGTATGTATCTTATACCTCTCATTAACACGGATAATAAATTTTGGGAAATACTTTTATTTATATTAGGTGTATTGCTAATTGGAATTGCGTTACTAAGTCAAAAAAAATAAATTTTGAAATAGTATTAGTGAGTTCGCAATCATTTATTGCTAGTGGTTTAGAACTGTTAAGTTTCAAACAATAATTGATTTTAAACCTTAGGTAACCTATAAAAACAAATAAGGTAGAGAAAGGATATCTTATCTAGGTAGCTAAGTGATAAAAACACAGTCGTCTATCACTTGTTAGGAAACTATCCTAACTATGCTTAATAAAAAAGGAGAAAATAAATGGAACTCGTATTACCAAATAATTATGTTGTTCTTGAGCAAGAAGAGATGATGTATCTTGATGGGGGATTTTCTATTCCGAGATGGCCTGTTGCAACAGCCATTAATATAGCTTTTAATGGTGTTTTAGGTGGAGGAGCAATCAGTCTAGTTAGAAATTATATTCGTAATTATGGTTTGCGGCGAGTTACAAGCGCAATTGCTGGAGCAGCTGCAAGATATGTTGGGGTACGAGTTGCAAATAGAGTGGCAGGATTTGCACTGTCTGCTATTAATGGATTTGCAGCTTGGATGTCAATTGGTGATGCCATCACAACAATTTGGGCAAATAATGATATTAATCGAAGAGATCCAAACTTAAACGCTTTATGGTAATTGTAAAATGGATATGAAAATTGAAAAAATTTTTGTTATTGTATTTTTAGCATTTCTACTCATTTCCTCTGTAACTTTTTTAGCATATGATCATGTTGGTGAGGAACTAAAGAAATTAATCATTATGATTAATTTAATATTTTTGCTTTTAACCATAGCAATGATAGTTTATGCAAAAATTTTTTTAAATCGATAACAAATATGATATAGCTGGAGTGATAGGAAGGGGAGTCTACTATATTAGAGACTGTTCTCTTAATGAAGGTTATAATATTAGTGGTAATTTTTATCCTTGGGACGGCTTCATATCGGAGACAGTAAGATGAGTAATGTAGATAAGATTCGAAAAATACACATCATCGTGTGTTGGGTGTATATATTTTTATCATTCAGGGCGATTATAAATGATACGGAGTATTTTTTGCTTATTTTTTTAGCTTTTATCTACTCAATAGTATCACTACCTCTATATTCTGTGAAAAATAAAATAGTATCTATCTGTCTAGCCATAAATTCGATTCTGTTAATGAGTTTCCCCATTTTAATCAATAAGTTTTTCCCAGAAAGTTTTTTGACTTATACCGTATTAATAAGTGTTTTTATTACAGAGTTGATAATTTTTCATTTAATTGGGAAAGATTTTGATATTAAATTGACTAACGAATATAAGAAAATTAGTCAGTTTAGAAGCAAGGTGTCTCAATCTCCTTGGATAAAATATTTAGAGATTTCTAGTTTTATATTAACTATATTTCCATCTATTCTTTATGCTACAGTTGATAATCATGTACTAACTCTTATCTTTTTGATAAAAATTTGTGTAGATACCACGATAAAATTTTTATTCATCAGATTATTTGACATAAGTACTTTAATGAAGAGGAGAATATTTTTTCTTTTCGCATTGGATGTTATAGCTTACTTATTTTTAGGATATCTTTTAGTGATTCAAAAAGCAGGCTATTTGTTTTCGGTTTTACTTCTTTTTTCTAATTTTTCAGTTCCATTTATCAAAGAAAAGGAATACGAATTATTTAAAAATAGCAAGTAATAGAAATATGGATTAAATCTTGGAACGGCTTAAAATCAGACATGATAAAGGAAAGCTATCTAGGTAACTAAGTACTATAAACACAGTCGACAATCACTTGTTAGGAAACTATCCTAACCATGATTAATAAAAAAGAGAATTTTGATGGAACTCGTATTACCAAACAACTATGTTACTATTGATGAAGAAGAGATGATGTATCTTGATGGTGAAGGGTGGCTTGCCTTGCTTTGTGGAGGTGTAGGTGGTGTCGCAAGCGGAATAGCAGGAGCTATAACTGGAGCGGCAGCTGGTGCAGCACTAGGGACAATAACCTTACCAGTTATTGGTACAGTTAGCTATGCATTCATTTTAGCTACTTGTGGTGCAGCAACAGGTTATATGTCAGGCTATATTACCGGCTATAATTTCGGTAGGATATTGGAAAGTAATTTAGGCTGGGACTAGTTATGAAAGATAAAAAAGTACAACTATTTGCGACTATAGTATTTATTATGAATCTATTATTAGCTATCGTGAGTTTATTTGATACTAGTATTTTTAAGCATGTTTTCCTTATAGTGAGCTATCTGGCAATCATGTTTGCCTTTCTTATCTATATTGTTGCTAAATACATTCAATCACGGAATAATGGAAGGTAAGTATAGGATATTTTATGTGCCTATTCAATCATGGGCATCTTTATCGATTACCATTTCATTTTCGGCTTAGAAAAGAAAGGACAAGGTTAAAACAATTTCTTCAATAAAGGAGTCAAGATTGGCTCCTTTCCTTGTCTTCTCTAACCAAGCATGTTATAATGAATACTGCTCAAGCGACCTTCAATCGTTAAAGCACACACGACCTTCAATCGTGAACTAGTCATTTCGTTTATCTTTTATTACGTCGTTAACTCGAAATGAGATGCAAGCTTAGCTTGTCTGATTTATAACCTCAATCAGTCTCCCAGACTGATTGAGCGAACTCAAGTTATGCCTGCGACTCGTTGCCTAGTCCTAAAAGCAAACGAAAAGACTATACTCGAAGAAATTCTATTGAAAGTCATAGTAAATAGAATTTTGAGGGGTATAAATAAACGAATAGATGGGAGACTTACCATGAGTGATAACTCTAAAACACGTGTTGTCGTGGGGATGAGTGGTGGTGTTGATTCGTCGGTGACGGCTCTTTTGCTCAAGGAGCAGGGCTACGATGTGATCGGTATTTTCATGAAGAACTGGGATGACACAGATGAAAACGGGGTCTGTACGGCGACCGAAGATTACAAGGATGTGGCTGCGGTGGCAGACCAGATCGGTATTCCCTATTACTCTGTCAATTTTGAAAAAGAGTACTGGGACCGCGTTTTTGAGTATTTCTTAGCGGAATACCGTGCAGGACGCACGCCAAATCCAGATGTTATGTGCAACAAGGAAATCAAGTTCAAGGCCTTTTTGGACTATGCCATGACCTTGGGGGCAGACTATGTAGCTACTGGGCATTATGCCCGTGTAGCGCGTGATAAGGATGGCATTGTTCACATGCTTCGTGGCGTGGACAATGGCAAGGATCAGACCTATTTCCTCAGCCAGCTTTCGCAAGAACAACTTCAAAAAACCATGTTTCCACTAGGACATTTGGAAAAGCCTGAAGTTCGCAGACTAGCAGAAGAAGCAGGACTTGCGACTGCTAAGAAGAAAGATTCGACAGGGATTTGTTTTATCGGAGAAAAGAACTTTAAAAACTTCCTTAGCAACTACCTACCAGCTCAGCCTGGTCGCATGATGACTGTGGATGGTCGCGATATGGGCGAGCATGCAGGTCTTATGTATTATACGATTGGTCAGCGTGGCGGGCTTGGTATCGGTGGACAACACGGCGGAGACAATGCTCCTTGGTTCGTTGTCGGAAAAGACCTAAGCAAGAATATTCTCTATGTCGGCCAAGGTTTCTACCATGATTCGCTCATGTCAACCAGCCTAGAAGCCAGTCAAGTCCACTTTACTCGTGAGATGCCAGAGGAATTTACGCTAGAATGCACAGCAAAATTCCGCTACCGTCAGCCTGATTCTAAGGTGACCGTCCATGTCAAAGGAGATAAGGCAGAGGTTATCTTTGCAGAACCGCAACGCGCGATTACACCAGGACAGGCAGTTGTTTTTTACGATGGCGAAGAGTGTCTAGGTGGTGGTTTGATTGACAATGCTTATCGAGATGGACAAGTTTGTCAGTACATTTAGATTGACAAATTTTCTTAATTTGCTACAATAATAAAAGCAATAGAAATGATGGTCAAAGCTCATGGATGTTGCAGGCTTTTTTGTCCTGCACTTCTTTGGAGTTTTGACTGTTTTTGTGTCGTTTAGAGGAAAGGACAAAAATGACTCAGCAAGACTTTCGGACAAAAGTAGGAAATACAGTTTTTGGTGTTCGGGCGACAGCCTTGATTGTCCAAAATCGCAAGCTTCTAGTTACCAAAGATAAGGGCAAGTATTATACTATTGGCGGTGCGATTCAAGTCAATGAAAGCACGGAAGACGCGGTAGTTCGTGAAGTGAGGGAAGAACTGGGTGTTAAAGCTCAAGCTGGGCAACTAGCTTTCGTGGTTGAAAATCGTTTTGAACAGGACGGTGTTTCCTATCACAATATCGAGTTTCATTATCTGGTGGATTTGCTTGAAGATGCCCCATTGACCATGCAGGAAGATGAGAAAAGGCAGCCCTGTGAGTGGATTGACTTTGATCAGCTCCAGAATATCCAGCTAGTTCCAGCCTTTCTAAAAACAGCCCTACCAGTTTGGGACGGCCAACTAAGACACATTCATCTTGAGAAATAGGAGAGAAATATGACATATAATTTTACTGAAGAATACGATATTATTGTAATTGGTGCGGGACACGCTGGGGTTGAGGCTTCCCTGGCTGCCAGCCGTATGGGTTGTAAGGTTTTGCTTGCGACTATCAACATTGAAATGCTGGCTTTCATGCCTTGTAACCCCTCTATCGGTGGTTCTGCCAAGGGGATTGTCGTGCGTGAAGTCGATGCCCTCGGTGGCGAGATGGCCAAGACCATTGACAAGACTTACATCCAGATGAAGATGCTTAACACAGGGAAGGGGCCAGCTGTCCGTGCCCTTCGTGCGCAGGCTGATAAGGAACTTTACTCTAAGGAAATGCGCAAGACGGTTGAAAATCAAGAAAATTTGACCCTTCGTCAGACCATGATTGATGAGATTTTGGTTGAAGATGGTAAGGTTGTCGGTGTCCGTACAGCTACCCACCAAGAGTATGCTGCCAAGGCTGTTATCGTGACGACAGGAACGGCCCTCCGTGGGGAAATTATCATTGGAGACCTCAAGTATTCATCAGGTCCTAACCACAGCTTGGCTTCTATTAACCTTGCTGACAATCTCAAGGAATTGGGCCTCGAAATTGGTCGTTTCAAGACAGGAACTCCTCCACGTGTCAAGGCTTCTTCTATCAATTACGATGTGACAGAAATTCAGCCAGGAGACGAAGCGCCTAATCACTTCTCTTATACTTCACGTGATGAGGATTATGTCAAGGATCAGGTGCCATGCTGGTTGACCTATACCAATGGTACCAGTCATGAAATTATCCAAAATAACCTCCACCGTGCGCCTATGTTTACAGGTGTGGTCAAGGGAGTGGGACCTCGTTACTGCCCGTCGATTGAGGATAAGATTGTGCGCTTTGCGGACAAGGAACGTCACCAACTCTTCCTTGAACCAGAAGGGCGCAATACTGAGGAAGTCTATGTTCAAGGACTTTCAACCA
Source organism: Streptococcus sp. 3613 (assembly GCF_013277375.1). Lineage (NCBI taxonomy): Bacteria > Bacillati > Bacillota > Bacilli > Lactobacillales > Streptococcaceae > Streptococcus > Streptococcus sp. 3613. Next base: position 59,519 of record NZ_VMMV01000001.1, on the reverse strand, counting down.
GTCTGCCTGAGGATGTCCAACGTGAACTGGTTCATTCTATCAAAGGGTTGGAAAATGCAGAGATGATGCGAACAGGTTATGCCATTGAGTACGACATGGTCTTGCCTCACCAGTTGCGTGCGACTTTGGAAACCAAGAAAATCTCAGGACTTTTCACTGCTGGTCAGACAAATGGAACGTCAGGTTACGAAGAGGCAGCAGGCCAAGGGATTATCGCGGGTATCAATGCGGCTCTGAAAATCCAAGGCAAGCCTGAGTTGATTTTGAAGCGCAGTGACGGTTATATCGGGGTCATGATTGATGACTTGGTGACCAAGGGAACCATTGAACCCTACCGTCTCTTGACCAGTCGTGCTGAATACCGTCTCATTCTCCGTCATGACAATGCTGATATGCGTTTGACAGAGATGGGACGCGAGATTGGTCTTGTGGATGATGAACGCTGGGTTCGCTTTGAAATCAAGAAAAACCAATTTGATAATGAGATGAAACGCTTAGACAGTATCAAACTCAAGCCAGTCAAGGAAACCAATGCCAAGGTTGAGGAGATGGGCTTCAAGCCGTTGACCGATGCAGTGACAGCCAAGGAATTCCTTCGCCGTCCAGAAGTTTCTTATCAAGATGTGGTGGCCTTCATCGGACCAGCTGCAGAGGAATTGGATGACAAGATTATCGAATTGATTGAAACAGAAATCAAGTACGAAGGCTATATTTCAAAAGCCATGGACCAGGTTGCCAAGATGAAACGCATGGAAGAAAAACGCATTCCAGCTAATATCGACTGGGATGACATTGACTCTATCGCAACCGAAGCCCGTCAGAAGTTCAAACTCATCAATCCAGAAACCATCGGCCAAGCCAGCCGTATTTCGGGAGTAAACCCAGCAGATATTTCTATTTTGATGGTGTATCTGGAAGGTAAAAATCGTAGTATTTCTAAAACTCTTCAAAAATCAAAATGATACGTCGTCGGCTTCTTACGAACGAGTTCAAAGCTTGGCTTTGATTCATCTCCAACCTCCCATAGTTCCCCGAACTATGGGAGCTAACTCAAGTTATGCATTTTCCTAGCCTTCTGGTCTGATTTTCATTGAGTTTTAATCTCAAAAGAAAGCATAGAGAAAAACAGCTCCGAAGACGGGGCTGTTTTGTGATTTATTCTTCATCTGGTGTGAGGATCATCGGGATAATGATTGGTTCACGTTCTGTATTTTCATAGAGGAAGGGGCGAATAGCGTTGACAATGGCACCATTGACAGATTGCACGCTAGCATCCTTGTTTTTCAGTGCGATACGAATGGCATTGAAGAGGATACGCTGGCTTTGGCGAATCAGGTCGCCAGACTCTCTCATGTAGACAAAGCCTCGGCTGAGGATGTCTGGACCAGATAGAATCATCTGCGACTTGAAGTCAACAGTTGCGACTGCTAAAACGACACCGTCTTCAGATAGATCACGACGGTCTTTGAGGACAGCTGCGCCGATTTCACCGATACGATTTCCATCGACATAGATGTCTTGGGCGTTGAAATGACCTGCAATACGAGCTGAGTCAGCAGTAAGGGCAAGCACATCACCATTACTCATGATAAAGATATTGTCCTTCTCAACACCAGTATCCACTGCTAGTCCAGCGTGGACTTTTTGCATGCGGTATTCACCGTGGACAGGCATGAAGTATTTTGGCTTAATCAAGCGGAGCATGAGTTTTTGCTCTTGCTGGCCACCGTGTCCAGATGTATGGATATTGTTCACTTTACCGTGGATAACTTCGACACCAGCTTCAGAAATGATGTTAATCAGCTTGTTGACGCTAGTCGTATTTCCAGGGATTGGACTTGAAGAGAAGATAACGGTATCACCGGGTTGGAGTTGTACCTGACGGTGGGTTCCGTTGGCGATACGAGAGAGGGCTGCCATCGGCTCACCCTGACTACCTGTACAGAGGATGAGAACCTCGCCAGCAGGGTAGTCTTTGATTTCATTTGGCTCGATAAAGGTTCCCTTAGGAGCTTTGATGTAGCCAAGGTCGATTCCGTTGACAATGGCCTTTTCCATAGAACGACCAAAGACCGCAATCTTACGTCCAGTCTTAACAGCAGCTTCAGTTGCTTGCTGGAGACGGAAGATATTTGAGGCAAAGGATGCAAAGATGATACGTCCTTCAATGCCTTGGATAATCTTCATGATGGACTGACCAACGACTTTTTCAGAGTTGGTAAAGGTTGGCACTTCTGCATTTGTTGAGTCAGACAGAAGACAAAGCACGCCTTCTTCACCAAGGGCAGCCATACGATGCAAGTCTGCAGGTTCTCCAACTGGAGTAAAGTCGAACTTGAAGTCGCCCGTACAGATGATTTTTCCTTGCGGAGTATGAATGACAATTCCCAAAGGCTCTGGAATAGAGTGAGTCGTTCTAAAGAAAGTTGCCTTGAGATTTTTAAAGGTCAACTCAGTGTTGTGGTTTATTTCGTAAAGTTTGGCGTTGCGCAAGAGGCCGTGTTCTTCGAGTTTCCCACGGATCAAAGCCAAGGCAAGTGGTCCAGCATAGATAGGGACATTTGCTTGCTTGAGCAGGAACGGAATCCCACCAATGTGGTCCTCGTGTCCGTGGGTAATCAAAACAGCCTTGACGCGGTCGATATTGTCCACGATGTATGAGTAGTCAGGAATGACATAGTCGATACCCAGCAAGTCATCTTCTGGGAATTTAATCCCAGCATCGACGATGATAATCTCATCTTGGTATTCAATTCCGTATGTATTTTTCCCGATTTCTCCCAGACCACCGATGGCAAAAACGCCGACTTCTTCAGGTTTAAGAGTGTAGGCCATATTAGAACTCCGTGATTTCGAAGGCGCCAGTTTCTTTTTCGTAATCTAGCAATTTGTCAGACAAGAGTTCGATATACTCGATATTGTACTCTGGGCGATTTTCTTCGACAAGTTGGCGAGCAGCGATACGGCCCTCAAGTTCTGAGCTGGCATCGATGTCTAGGTAAAGTGCGCGTGTTGTTTCACGGCGTGGGCTACGTTCTTTTGTTTCTTGATAAAAAACTTTGTAAATCATATAGTTCCTTTCTATTTTACAGGTCAGCTTATTCCAAACTTTTAGCAGAGATTTGCTTGATTTCATTCCATTTTGTGTCTAGATTGACCTTGATTCGTTACAATTATTTCAATTATACCACAAAATGAAAAATTAGTAAAAGACGGAAACGAGAAAGTCATGGGACGATTTCTTTGGTAAACGCTTGCAATTCCAAAAAGTATGTGCTATAATATATAGAAAGAAATAGTCTAAGCTGGAAAGGAAATAATTCGGAAACTATATTGTTTAGTGCTATTGATATTATGTTTAACTTTATAGATACTTCTGAATTGGATAAAGTTACCGAATTGAATGAACATGGTTTCCCTGTAGTTAGATTAGATAAAGCAGAGGAGCTTGGTTTAGATAATGAAGCTTTGGAGGTAGGGCGTGTTTTAAACGAAATCGTAACGGATATAGAGACTAACGGAGAGTCAACTGATTTGGCTAGAATGGATCGCTCTCTTTTTCCTATAGGCTCTTATGGTAATTATTGTGGTTATGGGAAATAATGGATATTCTATTCCAGCTATTGATGATTTAGATATGGCTTGTTTCTATCATGATAAGTGTTTTAAGGGATTTTTAGCAGATAATAGAAGTTGCAATGCCGCATTCCTAATAAGATTATCTCCTATTGTAGCAAATAATGCTTGGAATACAACTAAAGGAGCATATGCAAGAGCAGCTGTGGCTCTATTTTCTAGATTCGTATAAGACTAAGTTTTTGTAAAATATGAGTTGTTACGTAAAAGTGTTGATATGAATATTGGTGTCTATGAACAGAATCTTATTTTATAAGTTTTAACTTATCTTTTAAGGTTTCTGTTTATAGGCGCTTGTAGATGTGTTTATGTCTTTAAAAAATATATTTGCGATATTAAAAATGGATACTTATGCAATATTTCACTTTACTTATTAAGATAATTTTAAACTAAGGAGGTTGCCCTATGTATAACTTATTTGCTTTTGCTATCGGAGCTCGCTTGGTAGCTTTTATTGTTTTTGTTGCTTGCGTTTATGGAGGGAATCTTCTATTTGCCAAACTGGAACGACGACAAACCAAGTTCTTGTGGAAAATTACCTTTGTGACTCTCTACTCGCTTTTTCTCCTCCTTGTAACCTATGTCGTTTGGTTTGTATTTTACTTTGGATTAAATGCTTAGATGCCCCGCTTATGCTGGGGCTTTTTGTTTGGTGGCAAAAGATAGTAAATTTATGACACGAAAATTCCACCCCATCTATCAAGATGAGGTGGTCTTTGCATTTTTCTAAAATGACATGACAATGGAATTTTCAGAGCTTATTATTTTTATGGGAGTCATTGTTCTGCTCAAAAATAGAGTTGAAGCATAAAAATAAAACAATACAAACAGATAGATCAATTGGTAAAGGGATAGTAGTCATGTTTAAATCATTGAGAATGCTGAGCAAACTATAAGAGATAAAGATAATAAAATTTATCCTTCTAAAAATGTGTTTTTTATCTAGCATGACTTACCAAACTTTTTACGAAGGTCTTTTCCAATGGTATAACCTGCCATAAATAAAGCGATACCAACACCTACACCAAAGCCACCCTTTATTTCTTGCAATTCCTTAGTAGAAATTTCACAATAGTTGTTCAAATCTTTCATCATATTAATCTCCTCCTAAAAAATAACCAGCTGCCAAACCAGAACCTATAAGTGCTGTTCCACCTGCAATAGCTTTCCAAGATACTGCTACTCCAAAGATAACCAAGGGAGCGAGACCGCCATCAATATCTGATAATTCATTTTCAGATAAGGATAAAAATTGATTGTCAAGAACGTCAAAATTTGTCATTGAACTTTCCTCCTTTTTTCTTGTTCACTTTTATATTCGTAAAAGAAAAGGAAAAGTGAACATTTTTTTAAATTATTTTTAGTTAAGTGAGGGCACTCTTGTTTGGGGATAAAGAAAATTCCCATGTGCCAGCTTTTGTAGTATAATAGTAAGCAGAAAAAAGATAGGAATGTGTTATGAAAGTATTAGCTTTTGATACGTCTAGCAAGGCTCTTTCTCTCGCTATTTTAGAGGATAAGCAGGTTCTTGCCGAGACGACGATTAATATTAAGAAAAATCACAGTATTACCCTTATGCCTGCCATCGATTTTTTGATGGCGAGTGTGGACTGGACGCCCAAAGATTTGGATCGAATCGTGGTGGCGGAAGGGCCAGGTAGCTACACAGGCTTGCGAATTGCGGTGGCAACTGCCAAAACCTTAGCTCACACTCTAAACATCGAGTTGGTTGGTATGTCGAGTCTCTTGGCTCTGGTGCCCTACCAACAAGAAGGCTTGTTCGTTCCTTTGATGGATGCGCGTCGCAACAATGTTTACGCAGGATTTTATGAAAATGCCAAACCTGTCATGCCAGAAGCACACCTGCCCTTTGAGCGAGTGATTGAGCTAATCAAGGGTGCTAGCCAGGTAACCTTTGTCGGAGAAGTTGGCACCTTTGTGGAGCAGATTCAAGAACACTTGCCAAGGACTAATTTCAAAGAAACCTTGCCTAATGCAGCCAATCTTGCTCTTTTGGCCTGGGACAAGGAAGCAGACTCCTTACACGACTTTGTGCCAAATTACCTCAAACGTGTTGAGGCAGAGGAAAACTGGCTCAAGAACCACACCGAGTCTGGCGAGTCTTACATTAAACGCCTATGATAGAAATTAAACGAATCCAACAGCAGCCTGACTTAGCTCAAGCCATCTACGCTGTTATGATAGCTGTTTACCCAGTCAGTCCTTGGACGCTGGAGCAAATCCAAGCTGACCTATTCCAAGACCAGACTTGGTATGCTCTGGCCTATGATGGGGCAGAAGTGATTGGATTTCTAGCTGTGCAGGAAAATATCTTTGAGGCAGAAGTCTTGCAAATCGCTGTTAAAGGAGACTATCAGGGTCAGGGGATTGCGTCAGCCTTGTTTGCTCAATTGCCGACAGACAAGGAGATTTTCCTCGAAGTCAGAAAGTCAAATCACCGAGCGCAAGCATTTTACAAGAAAGAAAAGATGGCAGTCATCGCTGAGCGAAAGGCCTACTACCATGACCCATTCGAGGACGCCATCATCATGAAGAGAGAAATAGATGAAGGATAGATATATTTTAGCATTTGAGACATCCTGTGATGAGACCAGTGTCGCCGTATTGAAAAATGACGATGAGCTCTTGTCCAATGTCATTGCTAGTCAAATTGAGAGTCACAAACGTTTTGGGGGCGTAGTGCCTGAAGTAGCTAGTCGTCACCATGTCGAGGTCATTACAGCCTGTATCGAGGAGGCACTAGCAGAAGCAGGGATTACCGAAGAGGACGTGACAGCTGTTGCGGTTACCTATGGGCCAGGATTGGTTGGAGCTTTACTAGTTGGCTTGTCAGCTGCTAAGGCCTTTGCTTGGGCACATGGACTTCCGCTGATTCCCGTTAACCACATGGCTGGTCACCTTATGGCAGCTCAGAGCGTGGAGCCTTTGGAGTTTCCCTTGCTAGCCCTCTTGGTCAGCGGTGGACACACAGAGTTGGTCTATGTTTCTGAGGCTGGTGACTACAAGATTGTTGGAGAAACGCGAGATGACGCGGTTGGTGAGGCCTATGATAAGGTCGGCCGTGTCATGGGCTTGACCTATCCAGCCGGTCGTGAGATTGACGAGCTAGCTCATCAGGGACAGGATATTTATGATTTCCCTCGTGCTATGATTAAGGAAGATAATCTGGAGTTTTCATTCTCAGGTTTGAAATCTGCCTTTATCAATCTTCACCATAATGCCGAGCAAAAGGGAGAAAGCTTGTCCACAGAGGATTTGTGTGCTTCCTTCCAAGCAGCTGTCTTGGATATTCTTATGGCAAAAACTAAGAAGGCTTTGGAGAAATACCCTGTTAAAACCTTAGTCGTAGCAGGTGGTGTGGCAGCCAATAAAGGTCTCAGAGAACGCCTAGCAGCCGAAATCACAGATGTCAAGGTCATCATTCCACCTCTGCGTCTCTGCGGAGACAATGCAGGAATGATTGCCTATGCCAGCGTCAGCGAGTGGAATAAAGAAAACTTTGCAAACTTGGACCTCAATGCCAAACCAAGCCTCGCTTTTGATACCATAGAATAAAGAGTCAGCTTAAGGCTGGCTTTTTTATTTTTTCCAACTATCAGAATATTTTGACAAATGAACACAAATAATGATATAATATGCAAAAGCTAGGAGGTGGTAGGATGATTGAAAAAATGGAATTGGGGGAATTTTACAAGGAACTGCGCCTGGCTAGAAAGCTCAAGCAGTCAGATGTGGCTTGTGCTGGACTAACAGCTTCTCAGCTATCCAAGTTTGAACTAGGACAGTCTATGCTGTCTGCAGATAAGTTGATCCTAGCCATCCAAGGTATAAATGTGACCTTTGATGAGTTTGGGCACAAGCTCAACAACTATCAAGAATCTCCACATATGCAGATTGGTAGAAAGGTTGTGGATCGCTTTGCCCACCAAGATATCGCTGGCTTAGAGCAACTATTGGAGAAAATCAAGCAAGAACAGATGGCAGAGACCTATCGTCGTTTGAATGCTATTGTAATCAAAGATGCCATCCACTCACTAGATAAAAGCTACCCACTAGCAGAGGAGGATAGCGAGTTTTTGACCACCTATCTCTATGCTATCGAGTCTTGGACCTGGTTTGAACTCTATCTCTTTTGCAATACTATGCCCTTCTTGAGCAATCAAGATCTGATCTTTTTATCAACCTCCTTACTCGAAAAATCCAAAGAATTTAAAGAGTTAGTACACAATCGATTGTATATGAAGCAAGGACTCTTAAATATCATCTCAGAGCTCATGGAGCGCAAACTTTTTTCTTATATCCCAATCTTTGAAGCCGAGCTGGAGAGTATGCTCCGTCCATACGATGTTTTTGAGAAATTATTGTGGCAGTTTTTAAAGAAGATGAGCATTTTCCTTCAAACTAAGGGAAGCAATCAAAAAGAGATTGAACACTTTATCCAATCTCTGCAAGTATTAGAAAATCCACAATTAATAGCCCTTTTTGAATTGCGTTTGCAGCAATACAAAAAGCTTATCGATTAGTTAGAAATGGCAAAATAATAATAATCTCAGCAACGATTTTCAATAATGTTAAAATTTGTTTTTTCATATTTCTCCACTCCTCATTAGTAGTAACTTTATTATACCAGAGAAGTAATCAAATTCACCAAAATCGCAAATCTGAAATTTCTATAAGAAAAAATATCAAATATGCGATTTTTTAAAATAAGCCAATTTTCGTGTTATACTGTCCTTGTAAAGCACTTGAAGCAAATCCTAGGTCGCAGAAGTGGTTTATAAGTAAAAATAATTGGAGGAGAAGCATATGACAGCATTTGTACATGAATTAACACGCGAATCAGAAAGATTCAATCAGTCTGAAAGAGTGACAATTACTTTCTTTTGTACAGTATTGTAAAAGATACTCAATTATTAAGTTTATTTTTATACTTATAAAGGTTTTGGAATTTTAATGTAGAAAATGCCAACTGAGGTAATTGCTAAAGAACAAGTCATCATAACAAAAGGAGAAAAGAATGTATAAATATAAAATTGTAGACGAAGAAAGTTTGCCTGTCTATGGTTATAAAATTCACATATCGGCAACTCTTGATAATTACAAGGATATCTATAATCTTCTTTCTCCGTTGTTAGATGATAGGAAGATATCTTATAAGTATATATATAGGGAAGAAGATGTGGCTTATAATTTCTCTATTAGAGAATCTCCTGCTAATTCAGGGAAATACTTTACGATTTATCCTAAAAATAACGATGCTTTTCGTAGCATATTAGAACTACTTTATCAAACTATTCCTAAAAATATGGAGGGAATTTATATTCTAAGCGATCGTGCCTATAAAGATTCCAATACAATTTTTTACAGATATGGGTTCTTTAGAGAAGATTTGGAGTATTTAGAAAAAGGTATTCCGACGTTGCTAGGACCAAATGGAGAAAAGTGGCAAGACTATCAAAAAGCATATTTTAACTTACCAGAATGGATTCAAGACATTCAAGAGAATACGTTTATAAAGGATTCATACTTAGCAAGAAATTATAGATTAAAAACCGTACTAACACAGTCAAATGGAGGGAATGTCTATCAAGTAGATTCAGTGATAGAAGGGAAAAAGTATATTTTGAAGGAGTGCCGACCTCATATTATTTCTTTTGGAGGAGTAGAGACTCAAGCACTTAGAAAAAATGAATATGAAATTTCAAAAAAATTATTAGATTGTGTTCCAGCTGTGCGTGAAACTGTTACAGAGTGGATTAACCAATATTATATTTATGAATTTATAGATGGTAGTGATTTATTAAAATACACAAAACCATACTCTATTGTTAGCTATAAGAAGCCTAATAAGGAGTTAAACATTAAGAGATTTAAAAGTTTTTTATTGATTACTAGGGAACTATTAGAATTGGTTGAATATTTTCATAGTCGAAATATTATTTTAAATGATATACATCCCGGAAATTTTATAAAATCAGAGAATAAACTTTACTTTGTAGATTTAGAAAATAGTTATGAGTATGATAATAAACCAGCTATTGGTTTGTATAGCGTAATTAGCTTAAAGGAATGGAACTCTATAGATGGCAAAGTATCTGATTGCCATAAAGTTGGGAATTTACTACTATTTTTGTTGGCTAGATTGCATATAAAATCAATGGACAATTTATCACAATCATATCATATTTTAAATTCTTTATTGGCTGAATTTGGTTTAAGAACAAATTTTACAAGTATTATAGAAAAACTATTTTCTAAGGATGCAACAGTATCTGATATCCTGAAAGATTTAAATGAAATTTATGTTTATCAAATTGAATCCCTGCATAGTTTAGATGAGGTTCTAACTGATCAACCAGAAAGATCTTTTACTATTACTGAGATTATTAATAAAGAACTAGTCAATTTTCAACGATATGAGAATGCTAAAAATAATCAGCGATTACTGCAACATCTGATGCATAGAGAAAAAAATTTAGGACTAGATGGATTGTCTGGCTTACTTATTTTGATGAAAATATATGACTTTGATTGCGATATTATTGATTATGGAATTAATATCATTATTGAAAAATTAATTGTGGCAGATAATGGTAGGATGGTTCCGATAGAATCAAATTTAGTTTCACCTTATCTAAATAACGGGACAGCAGGATTTATCCGTGCTTTGATTTTTATAGATTTTGAAAAGTATACAGATCTAATCAAAGAATTATCTGAAGGATTAATTACAGAGTTTGCTCAATATGCAGATTTCTGGAATGGTATGCTAGGGATAGCTGATACATTGTTAGAACTGTATTGTTATTTTAAAGTAAGAAAATATAAAGAAGTTGCATTGTCTTTGTTAAATACAGTAGAGTGCTATGTGAAGTATTCTAAAGCAGATAAGCAAGAGTACCTTTATGTGTTATCTAAGTACATGGATATGAAGGAGTTGTGATGAAAGTATTTCTTCAAAATAGAGATTTTAGACAATTAACCATCAACCAGTGGATTTCAACGCTTGGGGATACGATTTTTTATCTGGCCTTCCTGAATTATGTGGCAGATGCATCTTTTGCCCCTTTGGCGATTTTACTCATCACGATTTCAGAAACCCTGCCCCAAGTTCTACAAATCTTTCTGGGAGTTTTGGCGGATTTTCAACATCATCGTGTCTTGAAATACACAGTCATTAGTTTTGCAAAATTTTTGCTTTACTCTATAGTGTCTTTATCACTTTCAGGGCAGTCTTTCTCCTTGTTGCTAGTAGCATTTATTTGTCTGATTAACCTCTTGTCTGACACATTGAGTTATTTTTCAGGCGCTATGCTCACTCCGATTTTCATTAGAATTATTGGGCAAGACCATCTGGCAGAAGCTATTGGCTTTAAACAGTCAACTGTTAGTTTAGTGAAAACAATCAGTAATATCCTAGGAGGAGTCTTACTAGGCATTCTATCCATCCAGTTTATTTCCTTACTGAACGCTCTTACCTTTTTAATCGCATTTTTAGGTATCCTCTTCATAAAAACTGACCTCTTGAAAGTAGAAAAAACGATTAGCTATCAAGAAGGACTCTCTGTAAAATCCTTTTGCCAGCATTTGCTCCAATCATCGAAATTGATATGGAATATGAATAAGGTGCTCTTAGTTTTGTTTATTATTTCTATTAGTCAAGCAGTGATAAATGTTACAGTTCCTGTTTCTACTCTGTTTTTGAGGAATCAACCCTTTTTGAATTTACAAACAGGTCAATCTCTTGCCTTGCTATCCACTTTTGAACTGTCAGCCCTGATTGTCGGAAGTCTTGTAAGTGGCTATTTGAAAAATACGATTTCTATAAAAACAGCTCTCTATGCCTCACTTGTCATCCAATTGCTTCTTCTAGTAGGATTTGCCACAGTTCGTTTTGACTGGATTCTTATCTTTAGTACCTTGGATGCCTTTTTCGCAGGTGTTCTCTCTCCTAGATTGCAAGAACTCGTCTTTAAACAAATACCTGAGGAGTCAATGGGAGCAGTTCAATCTTCTATCGGTGCTATTACGGTTGTTTTACCTAGCTTATTTACAATAGCTTTGGTAACCATTGCTACTAGCTTTGGAACTCTGGCAGTTAGCTTTGTTTTATTGCTATTTCTTCTAGTTGCCTTTGTCATGCTTCTGAATATTCGTGAAAGTATTTAGCGGAGAATTTCTATAATATATATTTGAGACTGGATTGCCAGTCTTTTTATGATGGTCAAAATCAACAGACTTTTTTCTCTTTCCTGAATGTGTTATAATAGTCCATGCTGTGGCTGGATTCTTATCAGCCTACTTATACTCTTCGAAAATCTCTTCAAACCGCGTCAGCTCCTATCTGCAACCTCAAAACAATGTTTTGAGCAACCTGCGGCTAGCTTCCTAGTTTGATCTTTGATTTTCATTGAGTATTATTAAGACAATACGAGGAGAAAGATGAAAGAAAAAGGATTTTGGGAGGGAGCGCAGGCAGCTATGCCAACGGCCCTTGGATATGTTAGTATCGGACTGGCCTGTGGGATTATCGGTGCGCCCTATGTGACACCTGTTGAGATGGGCTTGATGAGCCTCTTTGTTTATGCTGGGAGCGCCCAGTTTGCCATGTTGGCACTAATTGCGGTTCAAGCACCTGTGGCAGCTATTGCTATGACGGTTTTTCTAATCAATTTGCGTCTCTTTTTGTTGAGTTTGCATGCGTCGACCTATTTTCGTCATACCAGTCTTTGGCACAATATCGGTATGTCTAGTATCTTGACAGATGAGACCTATGGCGTTTTGATGGGCGAATTAGCCCATACAGACAAGGTCAATCCTATGTGGATGCACGGAAACAACCTCAACAGCTATGTGGCTTGGTTTGTGGGAACAGTTGTCGGAACGGCTCTGGGTGGTCTGCTACCAAATCCAGAGATCTTTGGTTTAGATTTTGCCCTGGTTGGGATGTTTATCGGCATTTTTGCTTCGCAATTCCAGATTATGCAAAGACGGATTCCTGTCCGCAATCTGCTCATTATCTTAGCAGTTGTTGCGGTGTCCTTCTTTTTACTTTTGACAGTGGTGTCTCAGTCACTAGCTGTTCTCTTTGCGACGCTACTTGGTTGTACAATGGGGGTGGTTTTAGATGGTCAGTAAGTATCTTTTATTAGCAGTTATTTTCTCTGGCTTGGTGACCTGGATTCCCCGTATGATTCCCTTCATCTTGGTCAAGTATAAGGGCTTGCCTGCGATCGTTGAGCGTTTTTTGAAGTTCTTGCCTGTTTCTATTATCTTTGCCTTGATTCTTTCAAGTGTAGTGACAGGCAAGGTTGGGAGTCTTCCTCAAATCAAATGGCTAGACTTCTTAGCCGTCTTTCCAACAGCTTGGGTGGCCTTTCGCTACCGCAATCTAGTCGGTACGGTTCTCTTTGGAGTGGTCTTGATTGCAGTCTTGCGTTTGGTCTTTTAATACTCTTCGAAAATCTTTTCAAACCACGTCAGCTTTGCCTTTCCGTAGGTATATGTAACTG
>NZ_VMMV01000001.1:0-46344 GCF_013277375.1 Streptococcus sp. 3613 | reverse complement strand
TTTTCATTGAGTATAAATTAGCCATAAAGAAAACTTATCACAGATATAGATATCATATAATGGCGTAAATAGTCTTTTTCTGTTAAGATTATAAGGTATTCTATTTTGGAGGAAATGACATGAAAAAAATCGTTAAATACTCATCTCTTGCAGCCCTTGCTCTTGTTGCTGCAGGTGTGCTTGCGGCTTGCTCAGGTGGTGCTAAGAAAGAGGGAGAAGCAGCTAGCAAGAAAGAAATCATCGTTGCAACCAATGGCTCGCCAAAACCATTTATCTATGAAGAAAATGGCGAATTGACTGGTTACGAGATTGAAGTCGTTCGCGCTATCTTTAAAGACTCTGACAAGTACGATGTCAAATTTGAAAAGACAGAATGGTCAGGTGTATTTGCTGGTCTTGACACTGACCGTTACAATATGGCTGTCAACAATCTTAGCTACACTAAAGAACGTGCGGAAAAATACCTTTATGCCGCACCAATTGCCCAAAACCCTAATGTCCTTGTAGTGAAGAAAGATGACTCTAGTATCAAGTCTCTCGCTGATATCGGTGGAAAATCGACGGAAGTCGTTCAAGCCACTACCTCAGCTAAGCAGTTAGAAGCATACAACGCTGAACACCCGGACAACCCAACTATCCTTAACTATACTAAGGCAGACTTCCAACAAATCATGGTACGTTTGAGCGATGGCCAATTTGACTATAAGATTTTTGATAAAATCGGTGTTGAAACAGTGATCAAGAACCAAGGTTTGGATAACTTGAAAGTCATTGAACTTCCAAGTGACCAACAACCGTACGTTTACCCACTTCTTGCTCAAGGTCAAGATGAGTTGAAATCATTTGTAGACAAACGCATCAAAGAACTCTACAAAGACGGAACGCTTGAAAAATTGTCTAAACAATTCTTCGGAGACACTTACCTACCAGCAGAGGCTGATATTAAATAATTTCTTGAAATCATCCATTCTGAATAAGATGGGTGATTTCTCAGTTCTTAGATATATAGTTTTAAACTATATATCTGACTATCTAATAACAATTTGTGAAATAAAACAAAGTATGAGATACTAGTACGGTATTATTTTTAAGGAGAAAGAATCATGAAAATCAAAAAATGGCTTGGCCTAGCAGCCCTTGCTACAGTCGCAGGTTTGGCTCTTGCAGCTTGCGGAAACTCAGAAAAGAAAGCATACAATGCAACAACTATCAAAATCGCAACTGTCAACCGTAGCGGTTCTGAAGAAGCTCGTTGGGATAAAGTTCAAGAATTGGTTAAGAAAGACGGAATCACTTTGGAATTTACAGAGTTCACAGACTACTCACAACCAAACAAGGCAACTGCTGATGGCGAAGTAGACTTGAACGCTTTCCAACACTATAACTTCTTGAACAACTGGAACAAAGAAAACGGGAAAGACCTTGTAGCGATTGCTGATACTTACATCTCTCCAATCCGCCTTTACTCAGGTTTGAATGGAAGTGACAACAAGTACACTAAAGTAGAAGACATCCCAGCAAACGGAGAAATTGCTGTACCAAACGATGCTACAAACGAAAGCCGTGCGCTTTACTTGCTTCAATCAGCTGGCTTGATTAAATTGGACGTTTCAGGAACTGCTCTTGCAACAGTTGCCAATATCAAAGAAAATCCAAAGAACTTGAAAATCACTGAATTGGACGCTAGCCAAACAGCTCGTTCATTGTCATCAGTTGACGCTGCTGTTGTAAACAATACCTTCGTTACAGAAGCAAAATTGGACTACAAAAAAGCACTTTTCAAAGAACAAGCTGATGAAAATTCAAAACAATGGTACAACATCATCGTTGCGAAAAAAGATTGGGAAACATCACCAAAAGCTGATGCTATCAAGAAAGTGATCGCAGCTTACCACACAGATGACGTGAAAAAAGTTATCGAAGAAACATCAGACGGTTTGGATCAACCAGTTTGGTAATAAGAAACAGGGAGGTGGGAGAGAAAATTCCACCTCTTGCTTTTGTATAGAGCATGGATTGTCAGGAAGAGTAGTTCATAGAAAGGTAGAGAGAATATGGTTTTTCCTAGCGAACAAGAACAGATTGAAAAATTTGAAAAGGATCATGTAGCCCAGCATTATTTTGAGGTTTTGCGTACCTTGATTTCTAAGAAGTCGGTCTTTGCCCAACAGGTGGGTCTCAAAGAAGTTGCCAACTATCTGGGTGAGATTTTCAAGCGTGTTGGGGCTGAAGTGGAGATTGATGAGACTTATACGGCGCCCTTTGTCATGGCGCATTTCAAGAGTTCGCGCCCAGATGCCAAGACCTTGATTTTCTATAACCACTATGACACTGTACCAGCGGATGGGGATCAGGTCTGGACAGAGGATCCCTTTACGCTTTCGGTCCGCAATGGTTTCATGTATGGGCGTGGGGTTGATGACGACAAGGGTCATATCACAGCTCGTTTGAGTGCTTTGAGAAAATACATGCAGGACCACGATGACCTGCCTGTCAATATCAGCTTTATCATAGAGGGTGCGGAGGAATCGGCCTCGACAGACCTAGATAAGTATCTGGAAAAACATGCGGATAAACTCCGTGGGGCAGATTTGTTGGTCTGGGAACAAGGAACCAAAAATGCCTTGGAACAGCTAGAAATTTCTGGTGGGAATAAGGGGATTGTGACCTTTGATGCCAAGGTGAAAAGCGCTGATGTCGATATCCACTCGAGTTATGGTGGGGTTGTGGAATCAGCTCCCTGGTATCTCCTTCAAGCCTTACAGTCTCTTCGCGCTGCAGATGGCCGTATCTTGGTTGAAGGCTTGTACGAAGAAGTGCAAGAGCCAAATGAACGAGAAATGGCCTTGCTAGAAACTTATGGTCAACGAAACCCAGAGGAAGTTAGTCGGATCTATGGCTTGGAGTTGCCTCTCTTACAGGAAGAGCGGATGGCCTTTCTAGAACGTTTCTTTTTCGAGCCAGCGCTTAATATCGAAGGGATTCAGTCAGGTTATCAAGGGCAAGGAGTCAAAACGATTTTGCCTGCAGAAGCCAGTGCCAAGCTAGAGGTTCGTCTGGTTCCGGGCTTAGAACCGCATGATGTTCTGGAAAAAATTCGGAAACAGCTAGACAAAAATGGCTTTGATAAGGTAGAATTATACTATACCTTGGGAGAGATGAGCTATCGAAGCGATATGAGCGCACCAGCCATTCTCAATGTGATCGAGTTGGCCAAGAAATTCTATCCACAGGGCGTTTCAGTCTTGCCGACGACAGCGGGGACAGGACCTATGCATACGGTCTTTGATGCCCTAGAGGTGCCAATGGTGGCCTTCGGTCTAGGAAATGCCAACAGCCGAGACCACGGTGGAGATGAGAACGTGCGAATCGCCGATTACTACACCCATATTGAATTAGTAGAGGAGCTGATTAGAAGCTATGAGTAGAGATATTATCAAGTTAGATCAGATCGATGTGACTTTTCACCAAAAGAAGAGAACCATCACAGCGGTCAAGGATGTGACCATTCACATCCAAGAAGGGGATATTTACGGAATTGTTGGATATTCTGGAGCAGGGAAATCAACCCTTGTACGGGTGATTAATCTCTTGCAAAAGCCATCTGCAGGGAAAATTACCATTGACGATGATGTGATTTTTGATGGCAAGGTGGCCTTGACGGCAGAGCAGTTACGTCGTAAACGTCAAGATATCGGGATGATTTTCCAGCATTTTAACCTGATGAGCCAGAAGACTGCAGAGGAGAATGTAGCCTTTGCCCTTAAACACTCTGGACTCAGCAAGGAAGAAAAGAAGGTTAAAGTAGCTAAGTTGTTGGACTTGGTTGGCTTGGCAGACCGTGCTGAAAACTACCCTTCACAATTATCTGGAGGGCAAAAACAGCGTGTGGCCATTGCGCGTGCCTTGGCCAATGATCCAAAAATCTTGATTTCAGATGAGTCAACGTCTGCCCTTGACCCTAAGACAACCAAGCAGATTTTGGCTTTGTTGCAAGATTTGAACCAAAAATTAGGCTTGACTGTTGTCTTGATTACGCATGAAATGCAGATTGTCAAAGACATTGCCAACCGTGTGGCAGTTATGCAGGACGGGCATTTGATTGAAGAGGGCAGTGTGCTTGAAATCTTCTCAGACCCTAAACAACCTTTGACTCAAGACTTTATCTCAACAGCTACAGGTATTGATGAAGCTATGGTCAAAATCGAGAAGCAAGAAATCGTGGAACATCTGTCTGAAAACAGTCTCTTGGTGCAACTCAAGTATGCAGGGGCTTCAACAGACGAGCCACTTTTGAATGAATTGTACAAGCACTACCAAGTAACGGCCAATATCCTTTACGGAAATATTGAAATTCTTGATGGTACTCCTGTTGGTGAGCTTGTGGTTGTCTTGTCAGGGGAAAAAGAAGCCTTGGCAAGTGCTCAAGAGGCCATCCGTCAGGCTGATGTGCAACTAAAAGTATTGAAGGGAGGACAGTAAGATGGCAGAATTGATTAAAGCATACTTACCAAACGTCTATAAGATGGGTTGGTCTGGTCAAGCTGGCTGGGGGACAGCTATCTACTTGACTCTTTATATGACGGTTCTTTCCTTTATCATCGGAGGTTTCTTAGGACTGGTTGCAGGGCTTTTCCTTGTCTTGACAGCTCCAGGTGGGGTCTTGGAAAATAAAGTTGTTTTCTGGATTTTGGATAAGATTACTTCCATTTTCCGTGCGGTTCCCTTTATCATTCTCTTGGCAGTCTTGTCACCCTTCTCTCATCTAATCGTAGGAACAAGCATTGGTCCAAATGCGGCTATCGTACCGCTATCTTTTGCAGTCTTTGCCTTCTTTGCCCGTCAAGTGCAGGTTGTCTTGGCTGAGCTAGATGGTGGTGTCATTGAGGCGGCTCAAGCGAGCGGAGCGACTTTCTGGGACATCGTGGGTGTTTACCTATCAGAAGGTCTTCCAGATTTGATTCGCGTGACGACTGTGACCTTGATTTCCCTTGTTGGGGAAACAGCTATGGCTGGTGCGGTTGGAGCTGGTGGTATCGGTAACGTAGCCATCGCTTATGGATTTAACCGCTACAATCACGATGTGACCATCTTGGCAACAATCATTATCATTTTGATTATCTTTGCAATCCAATTCTTGGGAGACTTCTTGACCAAGAAATTGAGCCATAAATAAAAAAGAGCTAGGAAATCTGTACATCATTCATAGGAGTTGTCGTTATCGTCAAGACTTGAAATTTTCTGTACTGGTTGCTATCAACCGTTACTTTTATGAGTAAGAGAGTTAAGCATTGTGGGGAGTCAATATGCAAAATCTGGGAGAAGTTTTTAAAGAATTGAGAAAGAGTCGGAATGTATCTCTACAGGAGGCGACGGGAGGAGAGTTTACTTATTCCATGCTGAGCAAATTTGAGCGTGGAGAAGCAGACTTATCATCTATGAAATTGATTACTGCCTTAGATAACATCCACTCTGATTTGAATGAATTTATGTACTTGGTACGTGGTTTTTCTCAGAAAAAGGTTTTGGCTTTTCAAGAAAATCTTTGGGATTTATATGACAGAGAAGGGATTGATTCTCTCCACTCCTTGTATGAAGAGACGACTCAAAAGTATAGTTCAAGTGGTAAAAAGAGCTATCTCTTACAAATGATTCGTATCAAAAGCCTTCTCGTGTTTTTTGATTCAGAAATAAGGGCAACGGATGAAGAACTGACTTTTCTCTATGACTATTTTTTTACTATTGACATCTGGGGAAATTATGAATTGGAACTATTTTCAACGATTTCTACTTTGTTTCCTCTGCCCCTCTATTTTAAATATTCTAGGGAGATGTTACAAAAGACGGATTTATTAGGCTCTTTACCTAGTAACAAAGCTGGTATTGATACCATTTTGATGAATGGACTTTTTAAAGCGATAGAGGAAAAGGATAAATTAAAAGCAGATTATTTTATCTTTCAGATTGAAAAACGAGAATTGCCAGAATCTCAAGCTTATCTTAAAATCATTTATATGATTGCTAAAGGGTATTATGATACTATTTTTAATGTAAAAAATAAGGGTCTTGAAAAAATCCAGAGAGGCATTACAATCTTACAAGATTTAGAGTATGTAGATGGTGCAAGATACTATGAAAACTATTTTGCAAGTCAGTTCTCAAATAAAGATTTGTAATATATTCTCATTACATCGACTGATGAAAAATAAATAGCCTTGTAGATGGAGTGATAAATAGCAGTATCTAGGAGCTAGAGTTCTTATTTTCAGAAAAAATATATTACAAAAAAGTGGGGAGCCCCGCTTTTTTTGTTAGACTGGTTTCAATAGAATACTCTTTGAAATGTGAGAAAGGCCTGTTATGAAACTATTCTTAAAACATCATTTATTTAGAATACTGACCTTATCAAGGTTTTTGAGCTCAAGTGGAGCTTATATTTATAATCTGGTATTTATCGTTTATGCTGCGAGTCTCCCCTTTAAAAATATAGCTGTATTTATGGCGAATATGATTACGATTTTACCTTTCCTATTTACTTTTTATGTTGGGATTAAGGCGGATCATACTCGGAATAAAGCAGGGACAATTATTTGGGTTGGTTGTGTGCAAAGTCTACTATTTCTTTTGATTGCTAGTGTGATTCATGATCAGAACTTCGTAACGTTTGCTGTTATCTGTATGGTTAATATCTGTTCGGATATTTTATCAGATTATACAGCAGGCCTTCGTATGCCGATTATCCAGCATAATATTTCGGAAGATAAGCTCTATGAAGCTTATTCCTTTACTCAGTTTGTTTCCTATTTATCAAATCTAGGAGGTCAAGCCTTAGGATTATGGTTACTCACAACAAGCCACCAAAATTTTTCTTTTGTTGCAATTGTGAATGCTGGCTTCTTTTTACTATCTTCTCTTATTTTGTTCAAAAATAGAAGAGAATTGACGTATTTGTCTGTAACGGTAGAGAATGAGCCTATTAGTTTACTCCAACAAGTTAAGGCAATCTATGCGGACATGGATGATATCTTTAGGCAGAGAGAAAGTAAATCATTGTTTAAAATTATTCTTGTCATTTTGGTAATGAATACTTTGGGAGGAGCTGTTGGAGGTATCTATCACTTTTACTTATTAGACCATACTATCTATCATCTCAGCTATGCTCAATCCCTATTTTTAATTGAATGTGTTAGCTTGGGAGGAGCTATTCTTGGTAGCCTAACTCCCCATGATTATTTTGGGAAATTGTCGTTTTCAAGTTTGCTATCGCTCAATGCAAGTCTGTTTGTATTACTTGCTACTGCTAATATTTTAGATTTTTCTCCTCTAGTAGGTGTTGTTTGCTTAGCCTTTGTCATGTATTTGATGTCGAAATCAATGCCTAAATTAGATACTCTGTTACTGTCTAATTTGAGTGCGGATGTATTAGCTAGAAGTAATAATCTCTTGAGTATGATTTTTTCCCTAACATTACCCTTGGGGATGTCTGTATTTTCCTTCTTAGCTTTACAAGATATCAGGCTTTGTTGGTGGGTGTTTTTGGTAGTGAGTGTGATAGGGTTGATTTTATCACTAGAAAAAAGAAGTTTTTCAGGTAAAAAAGTTTAACCTAGGCAAATCAGGCTTACTAGAAGGTCTTCCAGATTTGATCCGTGTGACGACTGTAACCTTGATTTCACTAGTCGGTGAAACAGCTATGGCCGGTGCAGTTGGAGCTGGTGGTATCGGTAACGTAGCCATCGCTTATGGATTTAACCGCTACAATCACGATGTGACTATTTTGGCAACTATTATTATCATTTTGATTATCTTTAAATTCATACTCAATGAAAATCNNCAGTTACATATACCTACGGCAAGGTGACGTTGACGTGGTTTGAAGAGATTTTCGAAGAGTATCAATTCTTGGGAGACTTCTTAACTAAGTCTTGAGCCATAAATAAAAAAGAGCCGCCTGGCTCTTTTTAACTAATCAGATTTTCTGTGCAAATTTTTTACTCAAGGCTTGTCCAATCAAGGCACCCACTAGGGCTCCGATGACAATACTTGCGATAAATAGAAGGACAGTTCCAGGGTTTGGCGCAACCATGATACGGTCGATATATTCTTGCGATTTTCCTCTTGCTAGAAGGGTTGCCATATAGGCTTGGGGTGCAATCCACATGAGTAAGATTGGTCCTGCTGTGCTAAAGGCAAAGAGTATGAAAGAAAGGAAATTCTTAGTTTGGTCCTTGTATTTTCCGAGGTTAGCTACTCCATCTGCTAGGAGACCACAGATAATTCCAGGAAGGAAGGCACCAGCACCGTGTTTAGTTCCCAAGAAAAAGAGAGCAATAACAAGGCCGATAGTGGTAATGGCTCCAAAGCGCGGAACTTTTGCGATTAGAATCATATAGACGCCACCGCCGACAAGGGCAGTAAAAGCAGGCGCATAAAACATGTTTCCAGTTTGGTCAAAGAGATTGCCCAAAAGAACACCAATCCCCATGCAGAGGAAGTAAAGAACTGCAAAAAGCAGTGTAGTTAAGATAGATTTTTTCATGAATTGTCTCCTGATCATTTTCTCACAATTCTCATTGTACCACGGTTTGCTGGGATTGTAAATGGATACTAGAAGTTTTTGAAAACGCTTGAAATATGATATAATGGTTTCATAGTTATTTTTAGGAGGGTATCATGGGGAGATTTTTAGACTTTGTCTTTAATCGTTTCTTTTTAGGGATGATTGCGACAGCCTTCTTTTGGCTATTAACCTTGGCAGGAGGAATTATCCTTGGTCTAGCGCCGGCTAGTGCCACCTTGATGAGCTTGTATGCAGAACATGGTTATAGCTTTCGGGAATACAGTTTGAAGGAGGCGTGGTCTCTTTATAAGCAAAATTTCGTCTCAAGCAACCTGATTTTCTATAGCTTTTTAGGAGTGGATTTAGTTTTGGTCTATGGCCTGTATCTCTTGGTGCAATTGCCTCATCAGACCATCGTTCATTTGATTGCGACCTTTTTGAATGTCCTAGTAGTTGCCCTGCTCTTTTTAGCCTATACAGTATCTTTGAAATTACAAGTTTATTTTGACTTGTCTTATCGAAATAGTCTCAAACTATCCTTGATTGGCATCTTTATGAGTCTAGCAACTGTGGCCAAGGTTCTCCTTGGGACCGTGCTACTTGTGGCAATTGGTTACTATATGCCTGCCCTACTTTTCTTTGTAGGAATTGGGATATGGCATTTCTTTATCAGTGATATGTTGGAACCGGTCTATGAAAGTATCCATGAAAAATTGGCGAAAAAGTAGGATGAAGCAGTTTTGGCTACATACGCTTCTGAGAACCTACAGTTCAGTGATGATCATTATTATTGCGAGTTTTGCAATCTTACTCTCTTACGCTGACTGGGATTCACGGGAAAAGGAAGCCCAGAGAGTAGCCCAGCGTGTAACTGCTAGAACAGTGAGTGAAATTGAATATTACCATAGAGAGTCAACCCAGATAGCTCAGGCTTTAGTTGAAAATCAAGCTCGTATTGAGGGAATCTATAAATACTTTAGCCTTAGCATGCCAGACTATTTTTACTGGCAATTAGAGCGGAAAGCTTCGCCTTATGTATCAGTCTCTCTGCATGAAAATGTTGATGACCTCTATGTTCGAAATGATTTTGTAACTGGAGTGGCCATTGCTTTTCAAGATTACAAGGAAGTCTATGTTTCTACTAAAGACAAACGTAGTGGAGAAAAAATCAGGGCTGAGGATTTCAAATCAGCAGGAAATAGTTTTGCCATTCCGGTGTCAGATCCAGTGTCAGATCAAGATTTAGGAGTGATTTACATCTCCTTGGATCCTGCTGTTTTATACCATGCCATTGATAATACTAGAGGTCATACTCCGATGGCAGTAACAGTGACCTCACCTTTTGATACGGAGATTTTTAATATTGGTGAGACAGTTGATAAGGAGAGTGAAAATTGGCTAGTTGGCTTAACTTCTCATGGTTATCAGGTTCAGGTGGCAGTTCCCAAAAACTTTGTTTTACAAGGAACAGTGACTAGCTCTGCTTTGATTGTGAGCTTGAGCCTTCTCTTTATTGTCATTCTTTATCTGACTTTGAGGCAGACCTTTGCTAACTACCAAAAGCAGGTAGTGGATTTAGTAGAATCCATTCAAGTTATTGCTCAAGGCGAAGAGGGGCGTCGGATTGACATTTCCGAAAAAGATCAGGAATTACTCCTAATCGCGGAGACGACCAATGATATGTTGGATCGATTGGAAAAGAATATCCATGATATTTACCAGTTAGAGCTTAGTCAAAAAGATGCCAATATGCGAGCCCTGCAGGCGCAAATCAATCCTCATTTTATGTATAATACGCTGGAATTCTTGCGCATGTACGCAGTCATGCAAAGTCAAGATGAGTTGGCAGATATCATTTATGAGTTCAGTAGTCTCTTGCGTAACAATATTTCTGACGAAAGAGAAACTCTTCTAAAACAGGAATTAGAATTTTGCCGTAAATATAGTTATCTTTGCATGGTTCGCTATCCTAAATCTATTGCCTATGGTTTCAAGATAGACCCAGAGTTAGAGAATATGAAGATTCCCAAGTTTACCTTGCAACCGCTGGTAGAAAACTATTTCGCGCATGGTGTTGACCACAGACGGACAGATAATGTGATTAGCATCAAGGCGCTTAAACAGGATGGTTTTGTAGAAATTTTGGTGGTCGATAATGGCCGTGGAATGTCGGTTGAAAAACTGACAAGTATTCGAGAAAAATTAAGTCAGAGACATTTTGAACACCAAGCCAGTTACAGTGATCAAAAGCAATCTATCGGGATTGTCAATGTCCATGAGCGTTTTGTACTCTATTTTGGGGACCGCTATGCCATTACGATAGAGTCTGCGGAGCAAGCAGGTGTTCAGTATCGTATTACAATTCAAGATGAGTAGAAAGGGAGAAAATGTATAAAGTATTATTAGTAGATGATGAGTACATGGTGACAGAAGGTCTGAAACGTTTGATTCCCTTTGATAAGTGGGATATGGAGGTCGTCGCAACAGCCAGTCATGCCGATGAAGCTCTAGAATATGTTCAGAACAATCCCGTCGATGTCATCATTTCAGATGTCAATATGCCCGACAAAACAGGGCTTGATATGATTCGGGAGATGAAAGAAATCTTACCAGATGCTGCCTATATCCTACTTTCAGGTTATCAGGAGTTTGATTATGTCAAAAGAGCTATGAACCTTAGTGTAGTGGACTATTTGGTCAAACCTGTTGATAAGGTAGAGTTGGGAAATCTGCTGGAGAAGATTGCAGGTCAGCTCGGCGAGAGAGGGAAGAAAAGTCAGACTCTTAGTCAAGAATTAGACGAGGCTGGATTTGTTAGTTATTTAGGGGATAAGGAGAATTGGTGGATAGGCCTATCCAAGGAAAAACAAGGCTCTTTCACCATTCCCTACTATGTCTTGGGCCAAGACTGGCAGATTTTCATTTCTGACCAACCCCTAGATGGCTTAGTTGTTACACCTTTTGAAGCTCCTTATCAAGAACACTTTGAACGCTGGAAGCTGAATGCTGAGAAAACCCTCTTTTACGGTTCTGTAAATTTGCAGCAGTATGAGAGTCTCTTTGCCTATTACGAACCGATTTATAGGGTTATCATTCAGGGAAATCTCAATCAAATCGTAGAAGAGTTAAATCTCTTGGAGAAGGTAGTTCTTGAAAATACACCGCGTGTTCCGATTACTAAACAGCTTTTTATTCAGTTTGTCATGGATGTCTTTCACTTGTTTGAACATCTCAAAGCTGATGACCTGACAGACATCGTCAAAACCATTCATGCTATTCAATCCTTCGATGAATTGGTTTCTTATATCAAGGAAACTCTGACCAGCTTTTTCGGTCAATACCGTATGAATGAAAATGTGGTCAGTGTGCTGGAAGTCATTGGTCGTGATTACCAAAAAGAGCTTTCCCTCAAGGATATCAGTAAGGCTCTCTTTATCAATCCTGTCTATCTAGGGCAGTTGATTAAGCGAGAAACCGATTCGACCTTTGCAGAGTTACTAAACAAACAACGTATTAAGGCTGCCCAGCAGCTCTTGCTTTCAACCAGTGACAGTATCGAAGATATTTGTTATGCTGTTGGTTACAGTAACCTTGGATATTTCTATAAAGTGTTCCGAAAATTGTGCGGAAAATCGCCAAAAGCTTACCGAAAACAGGTAGAAACGATACTATAAGATTTGTATTCCTTTGCAAAAAGTGCTATAATATGAATAATATTATCAGGAGGTTCTATTATGAAAAAGAAACCAATTTATCTATGGGTCTTGCTAATCTTGTCTGCCCTTATTTCAGCTATGTCTCTGTTTGGAATGTTGAGTCCCTTACCTAGCAAAGAAGCCCTTCGTGCCGCTCAGAAACAAGTTGCAGGGGTCAGTGCTCAGCAATTAGAAGACAACATCAATTACAGCTATAGAGTAGCAGAATCAACTCATTCTATTTTTAATATGGCCTTGATTGTGCTATCTGCTATTTTAGTGGTTGTAGCGATTGTCTTCCTTATTCGTAAGAATTTGCAGTATGCAAATTATACTTATGTCGGCTATGTTTTGCTAGCCATTATTGGTTCGATTTATGGCTATGTTGGTTTACAGGACGCTGTGCAGTTAGTTCACGATGAAACCATGCGTTTAGGGATAAGTGTTATTTCACAAGCCGTTAGCATTCTCTCTATCGTCATCAATATTCTCTTCCTAGCCCTTGTCTTCTACAAGATATGGCGTCAACAAAAAGCCTTGGCTGAAGAAGAGGAAACAGAAGATCTTGCCTAAGTATTGACAAAAAAGAACTATCAAGTTACAATCTTGGTAGTTATTTTTCGATTATAGATAAAATCATGGAGGTACATATGAAGACAATTTCTTTAGTTTATATCAGTTTGAGTGGCAACACTGAAAGTTTTGTGACGCGCCTGAAAGACTATCTCTTGTCCCAGTACAAAGGGATTGAGGTTCAAAAGATTCATATCAAGGATTTGGTCAAGGAAGGTCACGATTTCTATGAAATGGACCATCCCTATGTCGCTTTTTTGCCGACCTATCTCGAAGGTGGGAATGGTGTGGATAACGGAGATGTCGAGATTTTGACGACACCAGTGGGAGATTTTATCGCCTATGGTTACAATGCTAGTAAGTGTTTTGGTGTGGTTGGTTCAGGAAATCGTAACTTTAATAACCAATACTGCCTGACAGCCAAGCAATACAGTCAACGTTTTGGTTTCCCTGTATTGGCTGATTTTGAAATGCGAGGCATGCTGGAAGATATCAAACGTGTCGCAGCTATTATCGCAGATTTGTATGAGTTGGAAAGGGAGAATTAAAATCAATATAAGAGGCGTTTGGGATTTTTCAACTGTTTTTTGAGTATAAACAGTCTTTGAGAACGCAAAAAAGCATAAGTTCAGGTCTTCGAAACCTTGTTCTTATGCTTTTTATCATAGAAATATTTGCTGAATTTTCTCTTGAAATGAAACCTTATCTTCATCTCGCGCTTTGTCGATTATCCTGCTTTTCCGATTGCGAGTGCGTAGATAAAGAAGATGGCGAAGCCAAAGAGGAAAATCAATCCCGCAATGGCAAGGTGTTTGAGCCAAGAAGGAAGATTTTTGTTTTCACGTGTTACCAAGGCGTAATTCAAAAGAGCAAAGAAAGGTGTTGTCAGGAAAGAGCCAATCATGGCAAAGCGGAGCATGGTTGAAACCTGACCAGCGAAGAACTTGATAATGATGATACCGATGATAGCAGTGATGGTCATCCAGATGTTCAAAGATTTACGATTGTCCTCTTTTTGACTGATTAGCAGTCGGAGAGATTCCTGATTAACGCGAGAATAGCCATCGATAACAGTGATAACTGTTCCAAAGATACAGAGGAAGGCAATAAAAGTAATCAAGTAACGGGACCATTCGCCAAGAACAGAGGCATACATGCCCACGAATTGAGAGATGTATTTGACTGAAGCAGCTTCAACCGCCTGCCCTGTAGGATACTGAATCAGTGCTCCCAGTGCTACAAAGAAGACGGCTAGGATAGCTGTTCCAATATAACCAGTGTTAAAGTCAAACAGAGCATCTTCTGTGTTAAAGTTGACGGTCTTTCTCTTTTCAGCTGACCAAAGCGAATTGATAGCTGAAATTTCAATAGGAGCCGGCATCCATCCTAGGAGGGAGACGATGAAGGGCAGAGCTGCCATTTGCCAAGGTGTCTTCTCGACAAAATCAGAACTGTATTCTGGATGCTTGACCGCTGCGATGATAACTGCAAGAACAGTTGCAATGGTTAAGGCAGACATAATCCATTTGACCATGCCGTCTAAAAGTTTGTAGCCTCCAAAGAGTAGCATAGCCCAAATGATTGCAACGAGAATGAGGGACCACTGAGTAATGCTAAGTCCAATCATTGGGAAGGCACTGGCGATGATAGCTGAGCACAGAATGGCAACACCAGCCGTGTTGACCATAGCCGAAAAGACATTGAGGATAAAGAAAATCCAGAGATAGAGTTTTCCTTTTTTGGCATAACCTTCAACCAAAGTCTTTCCAGTATCAGCTGTGTATTCAGCACCAAAACGGAAAAATGGATATTTAAAGACATTGGCTAAGATGACCAAGAGAAGTAGAGACCAACCGTAAGAACCGCCAGCTTGAGTTGAGGATACAATGTGGGAACCTCCAACAGCGGCAGTTGCCATTAGGATTCCAGGTCCCATTGCTTTTAGCTTGCTTGCCCAGGTTGATTGATTTAAGGAAATAGCTTGTGACATGATAGATGCTCCTTTTTGAATTTTCAGAATAATCTGGATATGTAATCTATATTCTACAAAAAACTTTGGGAAAATGCAAGAATATTTTGAAAAAAGATAGAAAATTACAGAAAATTCACAAAGAAGATCTGAAAATAACTGTTATGATAGCAAGGTAAAGAAAAACCGAGAAGTTTCTTTCTCGGATTTGCTTATTATGAGATCCTTACTTTCTATGCTCCAAGAGTTGATTGATGTGGTCTACTTTTTTAGCCTCTCTTTTATAAAGAATAGCCCAGATGATGAGGTAGACAATCGCAAACTCGATAATGAGCTGGAGATAGAAGAACCAGTGGAAAGGGAACCAACCTGCCAGAGTTGCCAGTGGGATAAAGCCAGCCAGCATGAGGAAGAAATGGGAAAGCGTCGCACGAAGCATGCTCCAGTCACGGCTGAATAATCGTTTACCAAAGTTGAAGAGAATACCGATGGCTGCCCAGATAAGAGTACAGTAGAGCAAGACCAGGGCACCGTGAACCTGATGTTGAGTCATCACTTGGCCGATGAGAGAGTAGGGATTGAGCGGTGCGTAGGTATTTGGTGCATAAATGAGTGAAAAGAGGATAGAGAGGATGAGGCCGATAAGAACACCGGCGGCTGCGTCGTGAAATACTTGTTTTTTCATAGTTCTAATTTCTCCTTGATGGTTTTTAGATAACGGCGTGAAGAGTAGGTGAAGCTTTCGTTTTTCAAGAAAATTTCTACTAGGCCGTTGGGGGTGAGCTTGAGATGAGAGATGAAATCGATATTGATGATTTCTGATTGGGAAATTTGGATAAAATTGGTTGGCAGAATTTCAAGGACCTGATAGAGTCGTAAGTCAATGGTGTAGGTCTGACTCGCGGTTTCTGCTAGAACCTTCCGATTCTCGATATAGAAGCGTTGTATCTTGCCAATCTCAACTAGATAGACCTGATCATCGATTTTCCCTTTGATTTTTTCTCTTTGGTCCAGATTTTCTGCGAACTCGATGACTTTCTGGACTTTTTCGGTTTCTTGAGGTGCTTGGACAATCAGCTTTTCCTCCTCGTAAGTCTCACTAATCTGTAGTTCTACTTTCATAGTTTTCTCTCCTTTTCAGTTATACAAGGTTGTGATCACTTCCTGTATATCCTTATTAAACACTATTTTATAGCCCATGGCAAGGAACCTTGTCTATGTGGAGGGATTGGGCTCCTATGTGGCGCTTGCTTTTCTGTCCTTTCTGAAATATGGTATAATAGCACTATCAATTTCTAGGAAAATAGATACGGAAAGGGGCTGAAAGATGTCTCATATTATTGAATTGCCAGAGGTGCTGGCAAACCAGATTGCAGCTGGAGAGGTTATCGAGCGTCCAGCTAGCGTTGTTAAGGAGCTGGTAGAAAATGCCATTGATGCGGGCTCTAGTCAGATTATCATTGAGATTGAGGAAGCTGGTCTCAAGAAAATCCAAATCACAGATAATGGTCATGGAATTGCCCACGATGAGGTGGAGCTGGCTCTGCGTCGTCATGCGACTAGTAAGATAAAAAATCAAGCAGACCTCTTTCGGATTCGGACGCTTGGTTTTCGTGGTGAAGCCTTGCCTTCTATTGCGTCCGTCAGCGTTTTAACTCTTTTGACAGCAGTTGAGGGCGCAAGTCACGGAACCAAGCTCGTCGCGCGTGGGGGTGAAGTTGAGGAAGTCATCCCAGCGACTAGTCCTGTGGGAACCAAGGTTTGTGTGGAGGATCTCTTTTTCAACACGCCTGCCCGTCTCAAGTATATGAAGAGCCAGCAAGCAGAGTTGTCTCATATCATTGATATCGTCAACCGTCTGGGCTTGGCCCATCCTGAGATTTCTTTTAGCTTGATTAGTGATGGCAAGGAAATGACGCGGACAGCAGGGACTGGTCAATTGCGCCAAGCAATCGCAGGAATTTACGGTTTGGCGAGTGCCAAGAAGATGATTGAAATTGAGAACTCTGACCTAGATTTCGAAATTTCAGGTTTTGTGTCCTTGCCTGAGTTGACTCGGGCTAACCGCAATTATATCAGCCTCTTCATCAATGGCCGTTATATCAAGAACTTCCTGCTCAATCGTGCAATTCTTGACGGCTATGGCAGTAAGCTCATGGTGGGGCGTTTTCCGCTGGCTGTCATTCACATTGATATCGACCCTTATCTAGCGGATGTCAATGTGCATCCAACCAAGCAAGAGGTGCGGATTTCCAAGGAAAAAGAACTGATGACGTTGGTCTCAGAAGCTATTGCAAATAGTCTCAAGGAACAAACCTTGATTCCAGATGCCTTGGAAAATCTTGCCAAATCGACCGTGCGTAATCGTGAGAAGGTGGAGCAGACCATTCTCCCACTCAAAGAAAATACGCTCTACTATGAGAAAGCTGAGCCGACAATACCTAGTCAAGCTGAGGTGGCTGATTATCAGGTAGAATTGACTGATGAAGGGCAGGATTTGACCCTGTTTGCCAAGGAAACCTTGGACCGATTGACCAAGCCAGCAAAACTGCATTTTGCAGAGAGAAAGCCTGCTAACTACGACCAGCTAGACCATCCAGAGTTAGATCTTGCTAGCATCGATAAGGCTTATGACAAACTGGAGCGAGAAGAAGCATCCAGCTTCCCAGAGTTGGAGTTTTTCGGACAAATGCACGGGACTTATCTCTTTGCCCAAGGGCGAGATGGACTTTACATCATAGATCAGCACGCTGCTCAGGAACGGGTCAAGTACGAGGAGTACCGTGAAAGCATTGGCAATGTTGACCAGAGCCAGCAGCAACTCCTAGTGCCCTATATCTTTGAATTTCCTGCGGATGATGCCCTGCGTCTCAAGGAAAGAATGCCTCTCTTAGAGGAAGTGGGCGTCTTTCTAGCAGAGTACGGAGAAAATCAATTTATTCTACGTGAACATCCTATTTGGATGGCAGAAGAAGAGATTGAATCAGGCATCTATGAGATGTGCGACATGCTCCTTTTGACCAAGGAAGTTTCTATCAAGAAATACCGAGCAGAGCTGGCTATCATGATGTCTTGCAAGCGATCTATCAAGGCCAATTATCGTATTGATGATCATTCAGCTAGACAACTCCTCTATCAGCTTTCTCAATGTGACAATCCCTATAACTGTCCTCACGGACGTCCTGTTTTGGTGCATTTTACCAAGTCGGATATGGAAAAGATGTTCCGACGTATTCAGGAAAATCACACCAGTCTCCGTGAGTTGGGGAAATATTAAAAGTATAAAAAAGTCTGGGAAAAATGTTCAAAATCAGAAAAACGCATAAAATCAGGTGTTCAAAAACCTTGATTTTATGCGTTTTATCATAGAAATATTTACTTCATTTTTTCCTAATTCTTTTCGAAAATCTCTTCAAACCATGTCAGTTTTATCAGTAATCTCAAAACAGTGTTTTGAGCTAATTTTGCTAGTTTTGTCTGTAACATCGAAGTTGTGTTTTACCACTCTGCGACTGGTTTCCTAGTTTGCTCTATGATTTTCACAGAGTATTAAATTGCGATTTTGCCAAGTTTCTTTATTCGTCTAAAAGTAGAGTCTGTTCTATGCGTCTAATGTACGAATTAGGTTGACCATTTCAATAGCGCCTTGTGCACACTCAGAACCCTTATTTCCTGCTTTAGTGCCAGCTCGTTCTATGGCTTGTTCAATTGTATCTGTCGTTAGCACACCAAACATAACTGGGATTTCGCTATTTAAACTGATTTGGGCGATTCCCTTAGATACCTCGCTACATACATAATCATAATGACTTGTATTCCCTCTAATGACAGCTCCCAAGCAGATAATTGCATCATATTTTTTACTTTTTGCCATTTTTGATGCAATCAGAGGTATTTCAAAAGCTCCTGGAACCCAGGCTACCTCGATATCTTTCTCGTTTACATTCTCTCTTTTGAGATTATCCAGTGCTCCAGATAATAATTTTGAAGTTATAAATTCATTAAATCTCGCTACAACAATACCGATTTTAATATCGTTCGCTACTAAATTACCTTCATAAGTGTTCATTTATTTTTCCTCCATATTTAAAATGTGACCCATTCGATTTTTCTTTGTTTCTAAATAAAAACTATCGTAAGGATTGGCTTCTATTTCGATTGGTATTCTACTGGAAATGGTAATTCCATATTTTTCTAACTGTTCAACTTTGTCAGGATTATTTGTCAGTAAATGTAGTGACTGTAGTCCTAGGTCTTTAAGCATTTGTGCTCCAATATGATATTCTCTTAAATCACCTTCAAAGCCTAATGCAAGATTGGCATCAAGCGTATCCATGCCTTGATCTTGTAAATGATAGGCTTTTAATTTATTGATAAGTCCAATTCCTCGTCCCTCCTGTCGCAAGTAAAGTAAGACACCCGAACCATTCTCAACAATCATTTTCATAGCTTTATCGAATTGCTGTCCACAATCGCAACGTAAAGAGCCTAAAACATCTCCTGTTAAACATTCGGAGTGGACCCGACATAATACATTGGCTTCATCCTCTATGTTTCCCATAATAAGAGCAAGATGATGTTCCCCATTTAGTTTATCTATATAGCTAATTGCTTTGAAATTACCGTATCTAGTAGGCATATTGACAGTTGAAACTCGTTCTACCAGCTGATCATATACTTTTCTATATTCTTGTAATTCTTTGATGGTAATTAGTGGAATCTTGTGTTTCTTCGAGAACTGAATTAAATCATCTGTTCTCATCATTTTGCCATCATGATTCATTATTTCACAACATAGGCCACACTCTTTTAGTCCAGCTAATTTTAATAAATCAACAGTTGCTTCTGTGTGTCCATTTCTTTCTAGAACACCACCTTTTTTTGCAATTAAAGGAAACATGTGTCCTGGCCTGCGAAAATCAGAGGGTGTTATATCTTCAGCTACACACATACGTGCGGTCAGTCCTCTTTCCTCGGCAGAAATACCTGTGGTCGTTTCTTTATAATCAATTGAAACTGTAAAAGCAGTCTTATGATTATCTGTATTGTTTTCAACCATAGGTGAAAGCATTAATTGATTAGCTAAACTTTCGCTCATAGGCATACAAATTAATCCTTTGGCATAAGTAGCCATAAAATTAACATTTTCTGTTGTAGCTGCTTGTGCAGAACAAATTAAGTCTCCTTCATTTTCTCTATCCTTATCGTCTATAACAAGAACAAGTCGTCCCTTCTGCAATGCTTCTAATGCTTCTTGTATTTTTCGATATTCCATTGACTGATTATCCTTTCTGCTAAAATCCATTTTGATATAATAGTTCCTTAGATATTTCTGATTTTGGAGAATTATCCATCAGTTTTTGCACATATTTACCTAAGATATCATTTTCAAGATTTACTGTACTCCCGACTTGTTTACTCTTAAGAATGGTTTGTTCCAAGGTATGAGGGATAACAGATACTGAAAAGTTTACTTTGGAGACTTTAGCGACAGTCAGACTAATGCCGTCAATTGTAATAGATCCTTTTTCAACTATTAAATCTAAAATTTCTTTTTGTGTGTTGATTTGATACCATACAGCATTATCATCTTTTTTTATTGACGAGATTTTTCCTGTACCATCAATGTGTCCTGTAACGACGTGACCCCCAAGTCGACCGTTGACAGATAAGGCTCTTTCTAGATTCACCTCACTTCCATGTTTTAATAGAGTAAGAGCTGTTCGACTCCATGTTTCATTCATTACATCAACTGTAAAGGATTGATGATTGAAATGAGTAACTGTAAGACAGATACCATTTACTGCTATACTATCGCCTAAATGGATATCCGTTAATATTTTTGAGGCTTTAATTGATAGTTTACAATTACGAGAGTCTTTCTGTATTCTTTCAACTTTTCCGATTTCTTCAATTATTCCTGTGAACATGGATAAATCACTTCACTTTCTATGAGATAGTCATTTCCTATTTGAGAAAAAGCATAAGGTTTCAATCTAATAGCGTCATTTGGCAAAGAAATGCCTTCACCTCCGACAGGAAACTTGGCACTGCCTCCAAAAATTTTTGGTGCAATATATATTTTCAGCTCATCAACAATTTGTTGTTCCAAAGCACTCCAATTCATTAGACTGCCCCCTTCTAGAACTAGGCTATCAATCTGCATGTTTCCTAGATGTTGCATTAAACTCGATAAGTCTATATGATTGCCTTTTTTCTTTATGGAAAGTATTTCACAGCCATGATTTTGATATAGCTTCATTTTATTTTTGTCTTCAGAGGAAGTGGCAATGTAAGTTTTAATATCATTTGCTGTTTTTACGATTTTAGAGGTAAGAGGAGTTCGTAAATGTGTATCGCATATGATACGGATAGGATTTTTCCCTTCCTCCAATCTACATGTCAGCAAAGGATCGTCTTGAATAACAGTATTGACTCCCACCATAATTGCACTAACATGGTGTCGTAACTGATGCACATGCTTTCTTGCTTCTTCTTCAGTAATCCATTTGGATTGATTTGTTTTAGTGGCTATTTTTCCATCCATTGACATTGCATATTTCATAAAAACATAGGGTACATGCTGGGTAATATACTTTCTAAAACTTTTTATTAAGTTAAGACACTCATTTTCTAAAATTCCAACAGTAACTTGAAGATTATTTTCCTCAAGTATCTTTACTCCTTTTCCAGATACAATAGGATTACAGTCTAGGCTTCCAATGACTACTCTTGTAATACCACTATCGATTATAGCATCTATACAGGGAGGTGTTTTCCCGAAGTGACAACAGGGTTCAAGTGTTACATAAAGCGTCGCTCCGACAGGGGATTCTCTACAGTTTTTAAGAGCATTTCTCTCAGCATGTGGGCCACCAAAAAACTCATGATAACCTTGTCCGATGATGTGATTATCTTTTACAATAACTGCGCCGACCATAGGATTGGGATTGACGTAACCAGCCCCTTTTTGTGCCAGTTTTATTGCTAATTTCATATATTTTGAATCGCTCATCTCACTACCTCCAAAAAAAATATACCTTGAATAGGGGACTACTCAAGGCATACAAAAGAAAACTTATGCGATTAACAAAAATGCTCTGAAATGACAAGTAATCATTTCAGAGCACGCAAAAAGCACAAATATACTTTTATCTTCTTTCATCCAGACTATACTGTCGGCTTTGGAATTTCACCAAATCATGCCTTTCGGCTCGTGGGCTATACCACCGGTAGGGAATTGCACCCTGCCCTGAAGATAGTTATTCAATTACAGATGATTATAGTACTTAATTTTGAATATGTCAACAGATAAATACAGATTATTTTTGATATACTGTATTTGTGATAATCGATTCTCGCTCCTCGGATAAAGAAAATATGATATACTAGATAAACGAAATAAGAGAGAAGGAACACTATGTACGCATATTTAAAAGGAATCATTACCAAAATTACTGCCAAATACATTGTTCTTGAAACCAATGGTATTGGTTATATCCTGCATGTGGCCAATCCTTATGCCTATTCAGGTCAGGTTAATCAGGAGGCTCAGATTTATGTGCATCAGGTTGTTCGTGAGGACGCCCATTTGCTTTATGGATTTCGCTCAGAGGATGAGAAAAAGCTCTTTCTTAGTCTGATTTCGGTCTCTGGGATTGGTCCTGTATCAGCTCTTGCTATTATCGCTGCTGATGACAATGCTGGCTTGGTTCAAGCCATTGAAACTAAGAACATCACCTACTTGACCAAATTCCCTAAAATTGGCAAGAAAACAGCCCAGCAGATGGTGCTGGACTTGGAAGGCAAGGTAGTAGTTGCAGGAGATGACCTTCCTGCCAAGGTCGCAGTGCAAGCAAGTGCTGAAAACCAAGAATTGGAAGAAGCTATGGAAGCCATGTTGGCTCTGGGCTACAAGGCAACAGAGCTCAAGAAAATCAAGAAATTCTTTGAAGGAACGACAGATACAGCTGAGAACTATATCAAGTTGGCTCTTAAAATGTTGGTCAAATAGGAGCAGAGCATGACAAAACGTTGTTCGTGGGTCAAGATGACCAACTCGCTCTACATCGCCTATCATGATAAGGAGTGGGGCCAGCCCCTCCATGATGATCAAGCATTATTTGAGTTGTTGTGTATGGAGACCTATCAGGCAGGCCTGTCTTGGGAAACGGTGCTCAACAAACGCCAAGCTTTCCGAGAAGTCTTTCATGGCTATCAAATTCAAGCGGTCGCAGAGATGACAGACACCGAATTGGAAGCCATGCTGGAGAATCCAGCCATCATTCGAAATAGAGCCAAGATTTTTGCTACACGCGCTAACGCCCAAGCCTTTCTACGGTTACAGGCAGAATATGGCTCTTTTGATGCCTATCTTTGGTCCTTTGTTGATTGGAAAACTATTGTTAATGATGTTCCTGATTATCGCCAAGCCCCAGCTAAAACACCCTTATCTGAGAAATTAGCCAAAGATCTCAAAAAACGAGGCTTCAAGTTCACAGGCCCAGTCGCCGTATTGTCTTTTCTACAGGCTGCAGGGCTAGTTGATGATCACGAGAATGATTGTGAGTGGAAAGGTCTTAAATGATGTCTAACAAAAATAAGGAAATTCTGATTTTTGCGATTCTCTATACAGTCCTCTTTGTGTTTGATGGCGTTAAATTGCTGGCTTCTTTAATGCCATATGTCATTGCAAATTATCTTGTTTATGTAGTTTTAGCTTTATATGGCTCCTTCTTGTTTAAGGATAGATTGATCCAACAATGGAAGGAGATTAGAAAGACTAAAAGAAAATTCTTCTTGGGCGTCTTAACAGGATGGCTCTTTCTCATTCTGATGACTGTTGTCTTTGAATTTGTATCAGAGATGTTGAAGCAGTTTGTGGGACTAGATGGA
Organism: Streptococcus sp. 3613; assembly: GCF_013277375.1. Taxonomy (NCBI): domain Bacteria; kingdom Bacillati; phylum Bacillota; class Bacilli; order Lactobacillales; family Streptococcaceae; genus Streptococcus; species Streptococcus sp. 3613. Next base: position 22,652 of record NZ_VMMV01000001.1, on the reverse strand, counting down.
CAAGGTCTAAACCAGTCGAATATTCAAAGTGCCTTTCAAGAACAACCACTACTGATAGCTGTTTTTGCTTGTGTTATTGGACCTCTGGTAGAAGAATTAATTTTTCGTCAAACTCTATTGAGATATTTAAGAAAAAGTCTGCCAACTTGGCTGAGTATCTTTATAGTCGGATTTGCTTTTGCCTTAACTCATATGCACAGCTTGGATTTGTCCGAGTGGGTTGGTGCAGTCGGTTATCTAGGTGCTGGTCTTGCCCTTTCTATTATTTTTGTGAAAGAAAAGGAGAATATCTACTATCCCCTACTTGTTCACATGTTAAGCAACAGCCTCTCCTTAATCATTTTAGCTATCAGTATAGAGAAATGAAATAAGAACAGGACAAATCGATCAGGACAGTCAAATCGATTTCTAACAATGTTTTAGAAGTAGAGGTGTACTATTCTAGTTTCAATTTGCTGTAATATGTGATGAAAATGCCAGTAATGATACCGAGAAAAAAGCTGAGAAACTTTTCCCAGCTTTATTTGTTATAGTCAAAGCGAATGACTTGTTCCTGTGCATCTACATGAGCATGGACCCCAAAGGGTACAATTGCTCTTGGAGTTGCGTGGCCGACATTCAGATTATAGACAATCGGGATATTGCTGTCAATGATATCCAATAGTGCCTCTTTATAGTCATCATGGAAAGTTTCATCCATAGGTTTTCCGACCAAGAGTCCATTGATGACCGCGAATATGCCAGTGTCCTTTAAAGTTAGCAACATCTTTTTGAAGTCTTCTGTCTTAGGCTTTTCTTCGCTTGTTTCGAGCAAGAGGATTTTCCCTTCCCAGTCTGACAAGTCAGGGAAAAGTTTGTATTTTTGGCAGAGCTCCGTGCTATCTGCGTATCGAGAGTTGTCAAAGATATCGTAGAGGGATTCGAGGCAACCACCGAGGATTTTCCCCTCGAACTGGGCACTTCCTTGCAACAAGTCAAAACCTGTATTTGTATGACTGACACGAGGTGTTCCCAGGGCCGTGGGACTAAAATCAGTTCGTTCCTCATACCAAACGTCACTAGGGCGGATTTCTGAAATTCTTCCCGTCTCAATCAATTCTTTAAAGTAGTGAAGGCTATAGGCTAGCATTTCTTTGTCTAATTCACAAATGTCTGCTAAAAAGGATTGACCATAAAAAGTCTTGATTCCTAATTTATGCAACATGAGGTGGTTCATGGTTGTATCCGAGAAGCCAAGAAAAATTTTTTGTTTGATAACCTTTTGGAGTTGGTCATTTTCAAAAAGATAAGGTAGTAAGCGATATGTATCGTCTCCACCGATGGCACATAGGATCATATCGATGCTATCATCAGAAAAGGCATGAATCAAATCCTCTGCACGCGCTTCAGGATGGTCCTTGATAAAGTCTAATCCTTTTAACGAATGGGGCAAAAAGATAGGATTGAGTCCCAGATCCTTGAGACGTTGGATACCCAAGTCTACTTCGTGTTTGACAAAGTCCTCTCCGATAATGCCACTAGATAAACTAACAATACCAATAGTAGAAATCATATCTGATCCTCCTAGAAATAGATTGAGCCTATTTTATCACAAAATATAAGAGAAAGCTATGTGGGATTTCAGAAGAATACTTTTAATACTCTTCGAAAATCTCTTCAAACCACGTCAGTTTTATTTGCAACCTCAAAGCTGTGCTTTGAGCAACCTGCAGCTAGCTTCCTAGTTTGCTCTTTGATTTTCATTGAGTATGAGCCTATTTTATCACAAAAGATTAGATAGAGCTATGTGGATGTCAGAAGAATACTTTAAAATCAAAAAAGTAAGTGAAAAAGCAACCGCACCTGCAGTTGCTTTTATCGTTTTCTTATTCTTGATAGCGTGTTGGTCCTGCACTTGCGCTGCGGATATTCAAGCGTTTCTTGAGATAGAAGCGAAGGGCTAGGAGGGCTGCTCCGATAATAGCCAATGGCAATGGAGCCAGTACTGGGTTAAGGCTAGCTGGTAGGAAGCTTGTTGCAAAGAAGACAAGCAACCAAAGGAACATAGAAGCTAGGATAACTAGTACAGATTTCCAGAAAGGCGGGCGTTGACTGCGATCCATGTCTGGTCCATAATATTGGTAAACAAAGTAGTACATCAAGTAGAAGGCAAATCCACCAACCAGTCCAACTAATAAGAGAGTGACAAATCCATAGCCGAAAGCTTGATCTGCAGCAAAGAAAGTTGTGAGGGCGCTGACGAGGGCAAAGAGGCTAGTGATGAAAAGAGCTGAGTCCATAATCATGAGTTTTGGATCATCATTTTCTTTTGGATGCTCTTTTTCGTACTGCTCTTTGACAGTGAAGCTATGAGCCCAATGAGTTGGTGCGCCGTATAGGGAACGGGCAGTTGTACCTTTAGATTGCTCCTCAAGGATTTGGGGAATGACTTCCTCAAAAATAGTCTGGATTTCAGCGTCTGTTTTCCCATCTTTGATGAATTGTTGGGTAGCAATGTGGACAAACTCTTGGTTTTTCTTAGTTAATTTTTGTAGATCAATCTGAGACATAGGAACTCCTCTTAGAACCATTTTTTATGGATGAGATAGAGAGTGAGCGAGACACTCATAGCAAAGGCGATAAAGACGATTAACCAGAAGGCATTTGGCTCTCCGTTTAGGGGGATTTCATTATCCTTAAAGTTCATCCCGTAGGCAGAAAAGACCATGGTTGGGATGGACATGACGATGGTCACAAGAGCCAAGGTTTTCATGATGTTGTTCTGGTTGTTAGAAATGATAGAGGCGAAGGTCTCTGTCATAGAATGCAAGACGTTTCCATAAATGTCTGCCATCTCGATGGCCTGTTGGGTTTCAATCAGGGTGTCTTCAAGCAGGTCTTCGTCCTCAAGGTATTTCTTGATATTGCTGGTTGAACTGGTCAATTTCTTAATCACGCGCTCATTTGTTTTGAGGGAGGCTTTGAAATAGACGATAGTTTTTTCCAATTCCATGAGCTCAATCAATTCTTCATTACGAGTTGATTGATGCAGTTGACTTTCGATTTGTTCACTCTTACGGTCAATCGAACGAAGGGCTGTTAGGTAAAGTTCTGCATTGCGATAGAGAATCTGGAAGATAAAACGCGAACGCATGAAGGTATAGAAATTACGCAAACGACGGTTGATAAAGACATCAAGGACAGGTAGTGGTTCCAAACACGTAGTGATAATGGTTTCCTCAGTGATGATAATACCAAGCGGTATGGTTACGTAGTAGGTGCGGTTATTTCTTTCCTCCGTGACCGGCACGTCTACGATAATCAGGGTATACTCGTCTTCAATGGTAATACGAGACATTTCTTCCGCATCGAGCGGTGCTCGAAGGTCGGCAATATCAATATCGAAGGTGTTGGCGATTTCGAGTGATTCATTTTGAGTCGGATTAACGAGATTGATCCAAGTACCCGGTTCAAGCGTATCGATCTCTTTAAATTCAGTTGTTGTAGAGAGAAAAACTTGTTTCATATCCCTTATCCTTTCTCATTTTTCAGATTTTTTCACACCGTACTATTATACTACAAAATCGGCCTTTTGGGTAATAGAATCTCACTTTTTTTGGTATAATGGTAAGCAATAATGGACTAGAAAGAACAAAGATGCAAGATAAAATTGTCATTCATGGGGCGCGTGCCCATAATTTAAAAAATATTGATGTGGAGATTCCGCGAGACAAGTTGGTTGTCGTGACTGGCTTGTCAGGTTCAGGGAAGTCCAGTCTGGCTTTTGATACCCTCTATGCGGAGGGACAACGTCGCTATGTAGAGAGTTTGTCCGCCTACGCTCGTCAGTTCTTGGGAAATATGGAAAAACCAGATGTAGATGCTATTGATGGTCTCAGCCCAGCTATTTCCATCGACCAGAAAACGACTAGCAAAAACCCTCGTTCGACGGTGGGAACAACGACTGAAATCAATGACTATCTGCGTCTTCTCTACGCACGTGTGGGGACGCCTTACTGTATCAAGGGGCATGGAGCTATCAAGGCTTCTTCGGTGGAGCAAATCGTTGATAAGGTTTTGGAGTTACCTGAACGCCAGCGCTTGCAGATTTTGGCCCCTGTCATCCGCAAGAAAAAAGGTCAACATAAGAGTGTTATCGAGAAGGTTCAGAAAGATGGGTATGTCCGTGTCCGTGTGGATGGGGAAGTCTATGATGTGACCGAAGTGCCAGACTTGTCCAAGAGCAAGCAACACAATATCGATGTCGTGGTTGACCGTATTGTCATCAAGGAGGGCATTCGTAGTCGTCTCTTTGATTCCATTGAGGCTGCCCTTCGTATCGCAGAAGGCTATGTCATTATCGACACTATGGACGATTCGGAGTTGCTCTTCTCTGAGCATTATGCCTGCCCAGTTTGTGGCTTTACTGTTCCAGAGTTAGAGCCACGTCTCTTCTCCTTCAATGCTCCTTTTGGCTCTTGTAGTGAGTGTGACGGTTTGGGCATCAAGTTGGAGGTGGATACTGATTTGGTAGTGCCAGATGCCAGCAAAACCTTACGTGAGGGAGCGCTAGCACCTTGGAATCCTATCTCATCCAACTACTATCCCAACATGCTAGAGCAGGCTATGACAGCCTTTGGAGTGGATATGGATAAGCCTTTTGAGGACTTGTCAGAAGAAGATAAAAACTTGATTCTCTACGGCTCAGATGGCAAGGAATTCCATTTCCACTATGAGAATGAATTTGGTGGTGTGCGCGATATTGACATTCCTTTTGAGGGAGTTATCAATAATATCAAGCGTCGTTATCACGAGACAAACAGCGATTATACCCGCACCCAGATGCGTCTCTACATGAATGAGCTGACCTGCGGAACCTGTCACGGCTATCGTCTCAATGACCAGGCCTTGTCTGTTCGTGTGGGTGGCGAGCAAGGGCCGCATATCGGAGACATTTCAGACCTATCTATCGCAGACCACTTGGACTTGGTGAGCCAGCTGACCTTGTCTGAAAATGAAGCCATCATTGCTCGTCCCATTCTCAAGGAAATCAAGGATCGTTTGACCTTCCTTAATAACGTGGGTCTTAATTATCTGACTCTGTCACGTTCAGCAGGAACCCTTTCAGGTGGGGAAAGCCAGCGTATTCGTTTGGCAACCCAGATTGGTTCCAATCTATCTGGCGTCCTCTATATCCTAGATGAGCCGTCAATCGGTCTCCACCAGAGGGATAATGACCGTCTGATTGCTAGTCTCAAAAAGATGCGTGACTTGGGCAATACTCTCATAGTAGTAGAACATGACGAAGATACCATGCGTGAGGCTGATTATCTGATTGACGTTGGTCCCGGTGCCGGTGTTTTTGGTGGGGAGATTGTTGCCGCAGGTACGCCCAAACAGGTGGCTCGCAACAGTAAGTCTATCACAGGCCAGTACTTGTCAGGCAAACGTGCCATTCCAGTACCAGAAGAGCGACGTGTCGGAAATGGTCGTTTTATCGAAGTGACAGGAGCGCGAGAGAACAATCTGCAAAATGTCACAGCTCGCTTTCCACTAGGAAAATTCATCGCGGTGACAGGTGTGTCAGGTTCAGGGAAATCGACCTTAATTAACAGCATCCTCAAAAAAGCTATTGCCCAGAAGCTCAACCGTAATTCAGACAAGCCTGGTAAATTTAAGACTATTACAGGGATTGAGCATGTAGACCGATTGATTGACATTGACCAGAGCCCTATCGGACGAACGCCAAGGTCTAACCCTGCTACCTATACAGGAGTTTTTGACGATATACGTGACCTTTTTGCCCAGACAAACGAAGCCAAGATTCGAGGCTACAAGAAGGGCCGTTTCAGTTTCAACGTCAAGGGTGGTCGCTGTGAAGCCTGTTCAGGCGATGGGATCATCAAGATTGAGATGCACTTCTTGCCAGATGTTTATGTGGCTTGTGAAGTTTGCCACGGAACCCGTTACAACAGTGAAACCCTAGAAGTCCACTACAAGGAAAAAAATATCTCGCAGGTCTTGGATATGACCGTCAACGATGCGGTAGAATTCTTCCAACACATTCCAAAGATTCAGCGCAAACTTCAGACCATCAAGGATGTGGGACTGGGATATGTGACGCTAGGGCAACCAGCTACCACCCTTTCTGGAGGAGAAGCCCAGCGTATGAAGTTGGCTAGTGAACTTCACAAACGATCGACAGGAAAATCTTTCTATATTCTGGATGAGCCGACGACAGGTCTTCATACCGAGGATATTGCTCGCTTGCTTAAGGTTTTAGCTCGCTTTGTAGACGACGGTAATACAGTCCTTGTTATTGAGCACAATCTGGATGTCATCAAGACAGCAGACCATATTATTGACTTGGGTCCTGAGGGCGGTGTCGGCGGTGGAACCATCATCGCAACAGGAACTCCAGAAGAAGTAGCGGCCAAGGAAGCCAGCTACACAGGACAGTATTTGAAAGGAAAGTTACATCATGAATAAACGTGTACAAGCATTTCTAGCTAAAATGCAAGAAAAAGAACTAGATGGTATCATCATCAATAACCTTAAAAACGTCTATTACCTGACTGGTTTTTGGGGCTCAAACGGAACCGTCTTTATCAGCCGTGACCGTCAGGTCTTGGTGACAGACTCTCGCTATATCATTGCAGCCAAGCAAGAAACCAGTGGTTTTGAGATTGTGGCTGACCGTGATGAATTGGCTGTCATTGCAGGCATTGTTAAGGACATGGGCTTGTCTCGAATCGGTTTTGAAGATGAGATTTCAGTTTCTTATTATCATCGTATGCAGGCCGCCTTTGAAGGAATTGACTTGCTTCCACAAACTCAGTTTGTCGAAGGTCTTCGAATGATTAAGGATGAAGCGGAGATTGCAGCTATTCGTAAGGCTTGTTCTATCTCAGACCAAGCTTTCCGCGATGCGCTTGACTTTATCAAACCAGGAAAGATAGAGATTGAAATAGCCAACTTCCTTGACTTCCGTATGCGTGAGTTGGGAGCATCTGGCTTGTCTTTTGACACTATCCTAGCTAGCGGTATCAACTCTTCCAAACCCCATGCCCATCCTATGGACAAACCAGTGGAGCTAGGAGAAGCTATTACCATGGACTTCGGTTGCCTCTACGACCACTATGTCAGTGATATGACACGGACTATCTATCTGGGGCATGTCAGCGACGAGCAAGCAGAGATTTACAATACAGTTCTAAAAGCTAACCAAGCCTTGATTGAACGGGCTAAGGCTGGCTTAGGTTTCCGTGACTTTGACAAAATTCCTCGTGATATTATCATCGAGGCAGGCTATGGTGACTACTTTACCCACGGTATCGGACACGGTATTGGACTGGATATCCATGAAGAGCCTTACTTTAGCCAAACTTCTACAGAAACTATTAAGGCAGGTATGGCCTTGACCGATGAACCAGGTATCTATATCGAAGGCAAATATGGCGTTCGTATCGAGGATGATATCCTGATTACAGAGACAGGTTGTGAATTATTGACCCTAGCTCCAAAAGAGTTGATAGTCATTTAGTTGTTTGTCAAGAAAAAAGTACGAAAATGACGAAAAAAGTCAAAAAAAATTAAAAATAGGTCGCAAGTCGGATGTTTTTTATGGTATAATAGACTAAACTGATAGTAACATGTAGCGAAAGGGGTAGGTACATGATTAAAATTTATACAGTCTCAAGTTGTACTAGCTGTAAAAAAGCAAAAACCTGGCTTAATGCCCACCAGTTAAGTTATAAAGAACAAAACCTTGGTAAAGAAGGAATTACGCGAGAAGAATTACTGGATATTCTAACCAAAACAGATAACGGAATAGCCAGTATCGTCTCATCTAAAAATCGCTATGCCAAAGCCCTTGGAGTGGATATTGAAGATTTGAGTGTTAACGAAGTCCTCAATCTGATTATGGAAACACCTAGAATTTTAAAGAGCCCAATCCTTGTAGATGAAAAACGCCTGCAAGTTGGCTATAAGGAAGACGATATTCGTGCCTTCCTACCACGCTCTGTCCGTAATGTAGAAAATGCAGAAGCACGTTTGCGTGCAGCTCTATAAACATCAAGGCTGGGAGCAATTCCCAGTCTTATTCTATTTTAATTTCAAAAAGAAAGAAGAAAGAAATGAAAAAAATAGTTCTTGTTAGTCTAGCTTTCCTTTTTGTCCTGGTTGGTTGCGGACAGAAAAAAGAAACTGGACCAGCTACAAAAACAGAAAAAGATACGCTTCAGTCGGCATTGCCAGTTATTGAAAATGCTGAGAAGAATACAGTTGTAACCAAGACTTTGGTCTTGCCCAAGTCAGATGATGGTAGCCAGCAGATCCAAACCATTACTTACAAAGACAAGATTTTTTTGAGTCTAACTATCCAACAAAAGCGTCCAGTCTCAGATGAGCTGAAGACCTACATTGACCAACATGGAGTGGAGGAAACTCAAAAAGCTCTTCTCGAGGCGGAAGAGAAAGACGACTCCATCATAGAAGCTCGTAAATTAGCAGGATTTAAGCTTGAAACAAAACTATTGAGTGCAACAGAACTTCAAACAACGACTGGTTTTGATTTTCAAGTTTTGGATGTCAAGAAGGCTTCTCAGTTAGAATATTTGAAGAATATTGGCTTAGAAAATCTTTTGAAGAATGAACCAAGCAAATATATTTCAGACAGATTGGCAAATGGTGCGACAGAACAATAGAAAATCCAAATAAATAAACTGCCTGAATTGTAGAAGGTAAGGAATTATGCTATAATGGTACTATTCTAAGGAAAGAGGGTGTTAGAATGGGATTTACTGAAGAAACCGTACGTTTTAAATTGGACGATTCCAATAAAAAAGAAATTAGCGAAACTTTGACAGATGTTTATGCTTCGTTGAACGATAAGGGCTACAACCCAATTAACCAAATCGTAGGTTACGTATTGAGTGGAGACCCTGCCTACGTTCCTCGTTATAATAATGCACGAAATCAAATCCGTAAGTATGAGCGTGATGAAATCGTTGAGGAATTGGTTCGCTACTACCTTAAAGGACAAGGAGTCGATCTGTAACCTATGAGAATTATGGGATTGGACGTCGGTTCAAAAACGGTAGGGGTGGCCATTAGCGATCCGCTCGGTTTTACAGCTCAAGGGCTTGAAATCATCCAAATCAATGAGGAGCAAGGCCAATTTGGTTTTGACCGCGTTAAGGAGCTGGTTGATACTTACAAGGTGGAACGATTTGTAGTGGGCCTGCCTAAAAACATGAACAATACAAGCGGACCGCGCGTAGAAGCTAGTCAAGCCTACGGAGCAAAGCTAGAAGAGTTTTTTGGTTTACCAGTAGACTATCAGGATGAACGCTTGACAACAGTGGCTGCTGAGCGTATGTTGATTGAACAAGCAGATATCAGTCGCAATAAGCGCAAGAAAGTCATTGATAAGTTAGCAGCTCAGCTGATTTTACAAAATTATTTAGATAGAAAATTTTAATATAAAGGAGAGGATATGTCACACGATCATAACCACGACCACGAAGAACGTGAACTAATCACACTAGTAGATGAGCAAGGAAATGAAACCTTGTTTGAAATCCTTTTGACAATTGATGGAAAAGAAGAATTTGGTAAAAACTATGTTCTTCTAGTACCAGTTAACGCAGAAGAAGACGAAGACGGACAAGTTGAAATCCAAGCTTACTCATTCATCGAAAACGAAGATGGAACAGAAGGCGAATTGCAACCAATCCCAGAAGACTCAGAAGACGAATGGAACATGATTGAAGAAGTCTTCAATAGTTTTATGGAGGAGTAAAAACGTCCTGTGGACGTTTTTAGCCCAGCGCTAGAAATTAGAAACGCAGGTAGTCTGGGAGACTGTATCAGCCCAACTCCCAGAAATGGGGAAGAGTTGGAACGTCCTGTGGATGTTTTAGCCCAAGTTAATATTCATAGTTGTTAGTGATTAGCTAACCAGGTGAGAGGTCGGGACGAAAATCCTGACCTCATTTTTTGTTATCTACGGAATTTTGCTAGATAATTGATTAGACTTTTGTCAAGGAGATGTGTATGTTTGAAGTAGGAGAATGGCTTTATAGTCGGATTGGTTTGAATTTTCGATCAGGTTTAGGCCGAATACAGCAAGCGGTGGATTTGTTAGGGAATCCAGAGAAGTCTTATCCTATTATCCATGTAACAGGGACTAATGGGAAAGGATCTACCATTGCTTTTATGAGGGAGTTATTTATGGGGCATGGCAAAAAAGTCGCGACCTTTACCTCCCCTCATATCGTCTCTATCAATGATCGAATCTGCATTAATGGGCAATCTATAGCAGACACAGACTTTATCCGTTTGGCTGAGCAGGTCAAGGAGATGGAGAAAACGCTTCTGCAAACCCATGATCAGTTGTCCTTTTTTGAACTGCTGACCTTGATTGCTTTTCTTTATTTTAGAGAGCAAGAAGTGGATTTGGTTTTACTAGAAGTGGGAATTGGCGGCTTACTTGACACGACCAATGTGGTAACTGGAGAGCTTGCTGTTATCACCTCCATTGGGCTTGACCATCAGGAAACCTTGGGTGATAGTCTGGAAGCAATCGCAGAGCAGAAAGCTGGTATTTTCAAGGCTGGTAAGAAGGCAGTGATTGCGAAATTGCCTCCAGAAGCTAGGCTTGTCTGTCAGAAAAAAGCAGACTCTTTAGCTGTTGATCTTTATCAGGCAGGTCAAGATTTTTCAATGCTGAATGGTAATTTTTCAAGCTCTTTACTAAATCTTTCACAGCTGAACATAGGCTTAGAAGGAGCTTATCAGCAGGAAAATGCGGCCTTGGCGTTGCAAGCATTTCTTCTCTTTATGGGAGAAGGAAAGGAAGTTGTTTATGAGCAGGTTGTAAGACAGGCTTTGGAGAAGACCCATTGGGCTGGACGTTTGGAGCGTATTCGCCCACAGATTTACTTGGATGGTGCTCATAACCTCCCTGCCTTGACTCGCTTGGTTGAGTTTATCAAAGAAAAAGAGCAGGAAGCCTATCGTCCTCAAATCCTATTTGGAGCCTTGAAACGGAAGGATTATCAAGGGATGTTGGGTTATCTGACTGAAAATTTACCTCAGGTGGAACTCAAGGTGACTGGCTTTGACTATCAAGGTTCTTTGGATGAGACAGATGTAACAGGTTACGATATAGTTTCTTCTTACCGAGAATTTATCAGCAGTTTCGAAGAAAAAGCCGATACGCAGGACTTGTTATTCATTACAGGGTCTCTCTATTTTATCTCAGAAGTACGGAGCTACCTGCTGGGGCATGAACAGATAAATTGACCACCTTTTTTGAACTTGTTATACTAGGGGAATTGCTGGTTAGAGAAAATTTCTCTAAATTGGTAGCAGAAAGGAAATCCATCATGAAATTAACAAGATTCACACGTTCTCTTGCTTCTCTAGCAAGTCTTAGTCTCTTAGTAGCTTGTTCACAAAGAGCTCAACAGATTCAACAACCAGCAGCTCAAGCGCAAACACAACAAACTCAGCAATCACAACCTACTGCTTCATCGTCTACAGAAAATACAAACCAGGTAGCAACAAGTTCTTCATAAAATGCACCTGAGGCTCAACCGACTGATATTGATGGGACTTATACCGGTCAGGATGACGGAGACCGTATTACTTTAGTGGTAACTGGAACGACTGGTACATGGACTGAGCTCGAATCTGACGGGGATCAGAAAGTCAAACAGGTCACATTTGATGCAGCAAATCAACGCATGATTATTGGTGATGATGTCAAAATTTACACTGTAAACGGTAATCAAATCATCGTAGATGATATGGCTAGAGACCCATCGGACCAAATCGTTTTAACTAAATAAGACTATGCAAGTAGAAAATAATCATAAATACTTGCCTTCTGTCGAATACCTGAGTTATACTAGTATCAATTACTTGTTTTTAGCATTCAAAATATCAAGGAGGAGATATGAAATATAGAAAATTTCAATTATTGATGTCCAAGTATGGCTTTAGTCTTTCGATTATGCTACTTGAACTTTGTCTGGCTTTTGGTCTCTTTCTTTATTTAGGACGCATGGCTCCCATTTTATGGATTACTGTTCTCATTCTACTGAGTATCATCACAATTATTTCGATAGTCAACCGTAATACGACTCCTGAGAATAAGGTAACCTGGTTATTAGTAGCCTTTGTGCCAGTATTTGGCCCCTTGCTCTATCTGATGTTTGGTGAGAGGAGATTGTCCAAAAAAGAAATCAAACAACTGAAGAAGCTAGACTCCATGCATTTCCAAGAAGCAAATAGCCAGCTACTAAAAGAGGAATTAAAAGAAAGTGACAAGGCGGCATATGGCGTCATCAAGTCCTTATTGAGTATGGATACCAATGCCGATGTCTATGATCAAACTGCCTCTACATTTTTTCCTAACGGAGAAGCTATGTGGAAAAAGATGGTAGAAGATCTTAAAAAGGCTGAAAAATTTATTTTCTTGGAATATTACATTATAGAAGAAGGTTTGATGTGGAATCGCATACTAGATATACTAGAGCAAAAGGTCGCTCAAGGAGTTGAGGTTAAACTGCTCTATGATGATATCGGCTGTATGGCTACTTTAACAGGAGATTATGCACATCGACTTCGTCAGCTGGGCATCGAGGCCCATAAATTCAATAAAGTTATTCCTCGTTTGACAGTGGCCTATAATAACAGAGATCATAGAAAAATATTGATTGTTGATGGTCAGATAGCTTATACAGGAGGCATTAACTTAGCCGATGAGTACATTAACCATGTCGAGAGATTTGGTTATTGGAAGGATAGTGGAATTCGCTTAGACGGACTAGCAGTAAAAGCCCTGACACGCTTGTTTTTAACCACTTGGTACATCAATCGAGGAGAGATTAGTGATTTTGATCAATATCATTTAGAAAATCATTCTATCCCAAGTGACGGTTTAACCATTCCATACGGAAGTGGACCCAAGCCAATTTTTCGAACGCAGGTAGGGAAAAAGGTTTATCAGAGTTTGATCAATCAAGCAACGGAATCGGTCTATATTACGACACCTTATTTGATCATAGACTATGATTTAACGGAGACAATCAAAAATGCAGCTATGAGAGGGGTCGATGTTCGGATTGTTACCCCTTACATACCAGATAAGAAGTTCATTCAGTTAGTCACAAGAGGCGCTTATCCAGACCTTCTTTCTGCTGGTGTTCGAATTTATGAGTATAGTCCAGGTTTTATTCATAGTAAGCAGATGTTGGTAGACGAAGATTTTGCGGTGGTGGGGACAATCAATCTCGACTACCGGAGCTTGGTACACCATTATGAAAATGCAGTCTTACTCTATAAAACTCCTTCTATAATGGAAATAGCCCGAGATTTTCAAAATATATTTGCAGATTCTCAGGAAGTCTATCCTCATTCTATCAAAACGAGCTGGTATCAAAAACTTGTAAAAGAAATTGCCCAGTTATTCGCCCCAATCTTATAAGAAATCTAGGACTTAGGACACAAACCAGTCCTCTTTTTCTTGCTTTTTACGAATAGAAAGATATAGGGAGGGACGATGCTGACTCAGAAAGAATTGGATTATATCATGTCATTTAAACAGACACATTTACACCGCTTTCGGGAGATTGAAATCTTTGTAAACTTATGCAAAAAATCACTCAAACAGCCATCGCAAGCTGACAATCCTAGGACTTTTTGATATACTAAGACAGATAAATTGAATAGGAGAAACGATATGAGTGTGTATGGTAGAGTAGAAGAAGTTCATCAGGAGAATCGTGAACCTCTAGAATACCAAATCAAACAAGAATTGCATCATCGTGAATCAAGTCGTCTTCCTTTGGTGAAAATTTTACTATGGAGTACACTTGTAACGGGGATAACTCTAGGAGTACCGCTATTACTCGATTTAATGAGTGCACAGGAAGTGCAGGATTTTTATGCAGGTTGGGCGCTTCATCAGACAGGGAAGATTTATAGCGACTATTATGGAAGTCAAGGTTTGCTTTATTATTTGCTGACTTACGTGACTCAGGGCGGATTTTTCTTTGCCATCTTTGAGTGGTTAGCCTTGGTAGCAGGAGGATTTTTCCTCTTTCGATCGGCAGACACCTTGACAGAGCAAGGAGACCAAGCTGGACAAGTAGTGACTATTTTTTACATGCTAGTTACAGGTCTTGCTTTTGGTGGAGGTTATGCGACTCTTTTAGCGCTTCCTTTCTTATTCGCAGCCTTTAGTTTAGTTGCGGCTTATCTAAGCAATCCAAGCCATGATAAGGGATTTGTACGGATTGGGCTGGCTTTGGCAGGCGGATTTTTCTTTGCTCCCTTGGCATCGCTCCTGTTTATTGCTGTAGTGAGTTTAGGCTTGTTGGTCTTTAACCTTGGGCATAGACGCTTTGCACATGGATTTTATCAGTTTCTTGCAGTGACTTTAGGTTTTTCACTGGTCTTTTATCCAACTGCCTACTATAGTGTTGCAACAGGAAGTTTTGGGGATGCCATTAGTGGTATTCGCTATCCCATTGACAGTATTCGCTTTGATTTCACTTCTAAAATTTTAGAGAATATGGCTTTTTATGGCTTGTTGTCCCTTGGTTTGGGATTTGTGGTTTGTATCTTTTTAGGTCTCTTTCAATCCAAACCTTCTAAACTATACGTCATTTCGGTTCCTGCAAGTCTTGTGACAATTTTAGGTTTGATTTTGCTTTTCTTTTCACAAGAGCCTCTGCACGCTTCTTATTTGATGGTCGTCTTCCCTGTTTTCCTACTTTTATTGGTAACCAATATTAAGAGTCAACAGAGGGGGCGTAGTGTTAGAAGAAGACGAAGAGAAACGCCAGTTAGCCTATGGAGTCGTTTTTTTAAAGGAAATCTATATCTGCCAGTTTTAGGGCTTGTCTATCTTTTGACTGTTCCTTTTTTGATGAAGTTTGTCCTTTATCCGGTACCTTATCAAGAACGTAATCGTCTTGCTGATTTGGTAAAAGAGGAGACAAATACGGAAGATGCTATCTATGCATGGGATGATACTGCAACTCTTTATCGTAAGAGTGAGCGCTTGTCGCCATCGGCTATTTTGTCCCCGTTGCACTATACAGCAACTGAGGAAAATCGGAATAAGTTACTTAATGACTTGAAAGAAAAACAACCTAAGGTGATTGTGGTAAATGACAAGGTGCCAGTCTGGTCTGAAGTGGAGATACTCTTAAAAGAAAATTACCAACAAGTAAAGACTGATTACTCAGAGTTTAAAGTCTATAAAATTAAATAACCAAATCAATATCTTGTGTATTTTTAAAAATTTTAGGATTTTTAACACAAGATATTGATTTTTCTTTTTAGAGTGGTATAATACTTTTTAGAAAGAACATTTTAGAAAAGAGCATGCATATGATTGCACTAGAAGAAAAAATTACAATTTTGCCAACTCTCTTCGTCGAGAAACGAGATGGGAGACGTGTTGTATTTGATGTGGATAAGATTGACAAGGCTCTCCACAAGGCGGCTGACAAGGTTATGGATGTGACACCCTTGGTCGAAAAACGCCTAAATGCTCTGACCGAGCGAATTGTCACAGAAATTCATAGTCGCTTTCCACAGGGGGTTAAGATTTACGAAATTCAAAATATCGTAGAACATGAACTGCTTGAAGCCAAAGAATATGCGCTGGCTGAGGAGTATATTACTTATCGGACACAAAGGGATTTTGAGCGTTCAAAAGCGACGGATATCAACTTTAGTATCCATAAGCTTCTCAACAAAGATCAGGCAGTTGTCAATGAAAATGCCAATAAAGACAGCGACGTCTTTAATACCCAGCGTGATTTGACAGCAGGCATTGTTGGGAAATCAATCGGACTGCAAATGCTTCCCAAGCACGTAGCCAATGCCCACCAAAAAGGGGATATCCACTATCACGATTTGGACTACAGTCCCTATACACCTATGACCAACTGCTGTTTGATTGATTTTAAAGGTATGTTGGAAAATGGTTTTAAGATTGGAAATGCAGAGGTGGAAAGTCCTAAGTCTATCCAGACTGCAACAGCTCAGATTTCCCAAATCATCGCCAACGTTGCTTCTAGCCAGTACGGTGGCTGTTCAGCTGACCGTATCGATGAAGTTTTGGCGCCTTATGCAGAGAAGAACTATCAAAAACATCTCAAAGATGCGGAAGAATGGGTTTTGCCTGAAAAACGGGAAGATTACGCTTGGAAGAAAACGCAAAAGGACATCTATGATGCCATGCAATCTCTCGAGTATGAAATCAACACTCTCTTCACTTCAAATGGGCAAACACCTTTTACTTCGCTAGGTTTTGGTCTAGGAACTAGTCGTTTTGAGCGTGAAATTCAAAAAGCTATCTTGAACATCCGAATCAAGGGCCTTGGTTCAGAACATCGAACGGCTATCTTCCCTAAACTGATTTTTACGCTGAAAAGAGGCCTTAACTTGGAAGAAGGGACTCCCAACTACGATATTAAGCAGTTGGCTCTTGAGTGTGCAACCAAGCGGATGTATCCGGATGTTTTGTCCTATGATAAGATTGTTGACTTGACAGGTTTCTTCAAGGTACCTATGGGCTGTCGTTCTTTCCTCCAAGGATGGAAAGACGAAAATGGTGTAGAAGTCAATTCAGGTCGCATGAATCTGGGTGTTGTGACGGTTAACCTGCCTCGTATTGCCCTTGAGTCTGAGGGCGACATGAATAAGTTCTGGGAAATCTTCAATGAGCGGATGAATATCGCTGAAGATGCTCTGGTTTACCGTGTCGAACGAACTAAAGAAGCAACACCAGCCAATGCTCCTATCCTTTATCAGTACGGTGCTTTTGGTCATCGTCTAGGTAAAGAAGAAAGTGTTGACCAGCTCTTTAAGAATCGTCGGGCAACCGTTTCGCTGGGTTACATCGGTTTGTACGAAGTGGCTACCGTCTTCTTTGGAAATAGCTGGGAACACAATCCAGAAGCCAAGGAATTCACGCTGGATATCATTCGTGATATGAAACGCCGTGTAGAAGAGTGGTCTGACCAATATGGCTATCATTTTTCTATCTACTCAACACCATCTGAAAGTCTGACAGACCGTTTCTGCCGACTAGATACAGACAAGTTTGGCTCTATTCCTGATATCACAGACAAGGAATACTACACTAATTCTTTCCACTACGATGTTCGTAAAAATCCAACACCGTTTGAAAAATTGGACTTTGAGAAAGTCTATCCAGAAGCAGGTGCGTCAGGTGGTTTCATCCATTATTGTGAGTATCCAGTCCTCCAGCAAAATCCTAAGGCTCTGGAAGCTGTCTGGGATTATGCCTATGACCGTGTGGGCTATCTTGGGATCAATACTCCAATAGACCGTTGCTACAAGTGTGACTTTGAAGGGGATTTTGAACCAACTGAGAGGGGCTTTGCTTGCCCTAACTGTGGCAATAGCGACCCTAAAACAGTAGACGTTGTTAAACGGACTTGTGGATATTTAGGTAATCCTCAAGCGCGTCCGATGGTTAATGGACGTCACAAGGAAATCGCTGCGCGTGTCAAACACATGAATGGCTCAACTATTAAAATAGCTGGCCATCAAGTAACAAATTAGAAAGAAATGAAATGGGAAAATATCAATTAGATGATAAGAAGAGTATTATGTTGGATAAAAAGTAATTATCGGTTTGTAGTAGAGACGTTTGTAATTGGTTTTATGGGGATTTCCATCAGTGCTCAATCGAATCAATTAAGCAAGGTGGCTAATACTATAGCAGAACAGGCAAATAGTCTTTCAAAAGAGGCGAATAATGTAGCTAGAAAAGAATATGGAATTGAGATTACAGATATAGAGACGACTCCCCCTAAGTTGCATGCTCCAGCTACAATAATGGGGTTTGAAGGGCTTACGATTGTAGATAAGACGTTAAACTATAATATAAATATTCGTGAATTAAATGGTGTTCAACAATTAAAACTGCTATCTAAGAATGGAAATGTCATTCAAAGCGGTAGTTCGAAACGTCCGTATCTTCTTTTTAAAAGAGAGGAGCTCCAAAACGGTGAAGTTAATTTATATTTTTCAGATGAAATTCGAGAGGAGGATGGAAGTAAGATTATTCATTCGGCACCTTTAGCCACATCGATTGAAGCAAAGGAGCAAATTGGTTATTATCGTTACTTTTACATATTAGCGGAATATAATGAATCATTTCAATTGTATTTAGTGGCAATGAAAAACTCACATCAAGGAAAAGAATTATTTGAAAAATACAAAGTATATAATAAATTTGATATTCATGAGTTAAAATATTCGGATGATAAAGTATTTAAAGAGCTTGACCGTAAAATGGCAGATGAGTATGAAACTATTTATAATCAATACAATGAATTGAAGCATTAGAAAAGGAAAACATGGGAAAATATCAATTAGACGATAAGGGACGCGCACAAGTGACCCGTTATCACGAGAAACACTCTAAAGGTGGAGCTGGTAAAAAAGAACGCTTGCTCAACCTCAGAGAACAATTTTTAAATAAGAATAAGAAGAAATAAAAGTGAGAGTCAGCTCTCGCTTTTCTCTTAGTGGGAGGTAAGGATGGAACTACGAAGACCAAGATTAGCAGATAAAGAAACAGTTTTAGAGATGATGGCAGAGTTTGAGCAGACCCAATCAGCCCATGACGGAGGATTCTGGGATACAGAGAACTTTGTGTATGAAGAGTGGTTGGAAACAAATATGCAAAAAGAAATGGGAATAGGATTGCTGGAAAATCGCGTTCCATCAATTCAGTTCGTATTGTTTGATAAATCAGGCCATGCTTTAGGCTTTTTGAATCTACGGCTGAGACTACATGAGGGCTTGCTGAATCATGCTGGCCACATTGGCTACTCCATTCGTCCATCAGAAAGAGGCAAGGGTTATGCTAAGGAAACTCTCCGTCAGGGCTTGCAAGTTGCTAAGGAAAAGAATATTAAACGAGCTTTAGTGACTTGTAGCACAGAAAATCCAGCAAGCCGAGCTGTTATCTTAGCTAATGGTGGGGAGTTGGAGGATGTTCGAAACGGAACTGAGCGCTATTGGATAGACTTGGAGTAGACAGCATGACATGGAATACACCAAAACCTGGTGAATGGAAAAGCGAGGAGCTTAGTAAAGGGCGGATTATTGATTACAAGGCCTTTAACTTTGTCGATGGAGAAGGCGTGCGCAACTCCCTCTATGTCGCAGGCTGTATGTTCCACTGCGAGGGGTGCTATAATGTTGCCACCTGGTCCTTCAATGCCGGAATTCCCTATACAGCAGAATTAGAAGAACAGATCATGGAAGATCTCGCTCAACCTTATGTTCAAGGCTTGACCTTGCTGGGAGGGGAGCCTTTTCTTAATACTGGGATTCTCTTGCCACTTGCTAAGCGGATTCGGAAGGAATTGCCAGACAAGGACATCTGGTCCTGGACCGGCTACACTTGGGAAGAAATGATGTTGGAAACTCCAGATAAACTGGAACTCTTGTCACTGATTGACATTCTTGTCGATGGACGATATGATCGAACTAAGAGAAATCATATGCTCCAGTTTCGAGGTTCGTCTAACCAACGAGTTATCGATGTGCAAAAATCGCTCAAAAGTGGGCAAGTAGTGATTTGGGACAAGCTCAATTACGGAAAAGAAAGCTATGAACAGGTGAAGAGAGAATGAAGAAAAAAGACTTAGTAGACCAACTAGTCTCAGAGATCGAGACGGGGAAAGTCAGGACACTGGGAATATACGGTCATGGAGCTTCGGGTAAATCAACCTTTGCTCAAGAATTGTACCAAGCTTTAGATTCTACTACAGTAAATTTGCTAGAAACAGATCCTTATATCACCTCAGAACGCCATCTGGTAGTGCCAAAGGACGCACCAAATCAAAAGGTGACAGCTTGTCTGCCGGTGGCGCATGAACTTTTACCTCTTCCTCCCTACTCATCTGAGTACAATCCTATTGAGAAAACATGGGCTCATATCAAAAAGCACCTCAAAAAGGTATTACCAAGTTGCAATACCTTTTACGAGTCTCTTCTGTCCTGCTCTTGTTTCAATTAACTATATCTATAGAGTAACATAAATCTCAAAAAATGGGGTGCCCCCCTCTGTTTGTTATGCAAAAAAATAGAAGATAGGATAGAGAATCGCTTTGATGATTTCAATCATATCTTCTATTCAAATAGTTAGCTCATTAAATTAATGATATTACTGAGTTCAATTCCCTCTCTTTTAATATCTTAAAGCCTCCCAATATCCATGACAATGAGATATTTTAGCTAAAATCAAAGAGTGTTCACAAAATTTGATGTAATAAACTCTTGATTAACATTGTTAAAATTGATTATTCAAAAATTTCCGGAGTTGCCTTTGTTTAACAGTGTTCAACCCCCATATATCCGATACTAACATCATCAATATAACAAGTGCAAAAATATATCCCATATTTGATAATGATGATAACGATGAAAAATAGGAGAAGTACACAGTCTTACTGAGATAAACTAAATTTAATCCTGTAGTTATTAGCACTGCACTAAAGAAAGATAAAAGAAAAATTAATATATTGTCAAAAAATATTATTGAAAAAATATACTTTTTCTTATACCCTAAGCTATATAAAATAGCTAACTCTTTTGATCTATTGATTATATATCCCTTATTTAAAAATGCAACTACTAATCCTATGACCAGAGAAATTACAGTCGAACCAACTATCAATATTCTCACTAAGCTACCATAAATATCACTAAAAGTTCCTGACCTCATATCATATCTGGAAGCTAATCGATACTTAGGAAATAGTTTTTGCAGATTTTTAGAAATAGTCTCTACATCACCAGTTATTTTTATTAACAATCCATCTTTGCTCGTCCCTACAGCATTTACATAATTTTCATAACTATCTACAATGTCTTTACTAGCCTTTGATGTTTCAGGAGTCAACGATAATATTTGTTTGTGATGCTCATATGATTCTTGACTTAAAAAATATTCAAGATTAGATTCTTCAAAATAAGATGAGTAAATTGGATAATTTGATTTCAAACTATTTTGATAATATGTTTGATAAACACCGCTAATTATTACTTTATCATTCTTTTTTTCCTTAGAGTATATATTTGCTGTTTCCAAATCAATTTCTTTTCTAAGAACTTTTTGATAGTCTTCAGTATTTAAATGTTGCAAAATAAAAGTATCTGGTACTAAAACTTCATTACTGTCATCCTTTGGATAGTCACCTGATAACAGGATTATATTCTCAGAATTATAATCTGAAATAAAGTATTTAGGAACATCGAGTTTTTGGAAATTGAATGAAAGTGAAGAAATTTTATTCCAGCCATAGTTAAACTTTCTTATTTTACTAGAAAAATCTTTTTCAGAAAAATTTAAATTTAAACTATTATAAGCATTGTTATAATTAGATTTTACACCATGATTAAATAAAATTACCTTCTCAATTCCATCAATAGATTCAACTTGTTGTTTATCTTTATCCGAAAAACCTATTCTCTTACCATCATAAGGGCTTTGTATATTATTTTCATTATAATCTTTTATTGTATCTGTATTGAGTTGCTGAGTAGATGCCACTATGACTCTTTCACTTATTCCAGAAAAAAAACTCTCAAAACTAAGTAAAGAAGCTGAACGATACGCAGTAAAGCCTAGTATAAAAATAGATATTATTAAAGTCATAGGAACTATTAGAAGTAATTGCCTCTTCATATTTCGAATTGACTTATATTTTACATAATCTATAGTAAAATTAAAGGGAATTTTTCGAGTATTTTCGTTGAAGTTATCAGATAACTTTATATTTTCCTCTGTTCTCCTGACTTCTTTAATTGTTTTATCTTTTATCTCATATACAACATCTGCCAAATTAGCCAACTCTCTATCATGAGTGATATAGAAAATAAGAATCCCTCTATTTCTAAGTTTTTGTAGATATTTAAAAACTAATTGGCTGGTTGAAGTATCTAAGTTTCCTGTAGGTTCATCTAATAGTAAAATCTTTGGTTTTTTTATGGCTGCACGTGCAAGAGCTACCCTCTGCTTTTGCCCTCCGCTTAACTCAAAGCAAAACTTAGATTTCAAATCAAAAATATCTAATTCTTTCATGATACTTCCGATATCTGAATCCGGTGCATTACTTGCTAATTTTAAATTTTCAAAAACAGTAAAGTCTTCCAAAAGTTTATAATCTTGAAAAACTAATCCTATCTTTGATTCTCTTAACTGCGCCCATGTATCCAAACTATATTCTTTTGCGTTTTGCTTGAATAAAGTATACTCTCCTTCATACTCCTGATCTAAACCAAATAAAATATTAAACAATGTTGATTTACCTGTTCCGCTTTCACCTATTAAAGAATAAATTTTATTTGAGTCTTCTATATTGAGTGTAACTGAATTCAAAACTATTTTTTCTTTATATTTTTTGTCAAGATTTGAAATTTTCAACATACCTTTTACTCTCCAATGACATCTAAAAATAATATGAGAACCTGCTGTAGAATCACGGTACTAGTTAATTTTAAAATAGTTCAAATTTATGTCAGTATGATTTTATTATTTTTAATTGACTAAGCACCATGGATATATAATATATTTTCCCAAAAATAAAAGTTGAGTT